>CAYWHV010000623.1:0-1817 GCA_964458045.1 uncultured Methanospirillum sp. | reverse complement strand
GTTTTAGAAGATGTAAAAGCGTTTGAAGAGGCCGGTGATGATCTCATATATGCTGCAGATCGGATATGGAATGAATCTACACCCGATTTTATTCCCCCGGATGCATACTCAAGAGAACGCTCATTGTATGACTACCTGATGAGGGCCATAGAAGAGTCATATGCATATCCGGCTACCATGAATAGTACTGAAAAAGAGCATGCCCTTGCCAATTTTGCAGCTTTTGACAGCCGTGCTCAGCGATATGAGAGTGCTCATCCCGATGACTCCTACGAAGAGTTAAAAATTTTAAAGCAGGACCTGATGGATGCAGCGCTCAGGATGTATGCCTCATATGAGAAGGATGGAGCGGTGAATCAGGAAGACCTGATGAAACTTGAAATCCGGGTAGAGAAGATAAACGATGGTTTCCGAGAGAATAATAAAATATTATTCTGATACTTTTTTTTGTTTGGGGGGGAATTTTTTTTCTCGGACTGAATTTTTAGTATTTCAGTGATTTTCGGTTAATGATACGGGTGGATAAAACCAACCATTCTCTTTCAAAGCACCCCATGCAATTTTAACATGATTGGATTTCATGACATTACGTTTCCTATTGCTCCATGAATGAACTGCCTGAATCACCGAGTCTAGATCATCAGGATCCACTCCATCATGACGGACAACCCAATGAATTGTTGCAAGCAATTCCAATCCATATGGTGTTTCAAATCCTTCTATCAATTGTAAAACTCGTTGAATCCTCATCTCACTTTCAGGATTAAATCCTTTATTACCCTCAATAAAAGCATTCGCATCAGAAATAGCGGAGGGGATGACAGTTATTGATTTCTTTGGATTCGTTGATCCATCAGTTAACCCTTTCGTATAATGCCCTTCAAATCTTTCAAGGAGATGTTTAAGATTCTCTGAAAATGGACTATATTCACGTTTTACATATTTCAATCGTAATTCCTTTTCTCCAGACTCCTGATAGAAATATAATAATTTATGAACTTCTAACAAGGATAATCGATAATCAAGTTCGCAATACTTTCCTAGCAATCTAATTATATTAGCCCGAATCCAGTTGAGATCAGGTTTTATAGTATTGATTACAAGATCTTTCTGATTAGAAGCGAGTTGAGGGGGGTAAATAATTACTCGCACATCAGGTATCTCATGAAATGATTTGCGAATGAGTGGGTAAACTTCACCCCAATTTAATCCACCCATACCACATCCCAATGGTGGAATAGCAATTGATTTTATTCCGCGGTCTTTAATTTCTTGAATAAGCGATTTTAACCCTTCTTTAATATAATCTATGTGAGAGTTTTCTCGCCAGTGGTTTTTTGTAGGAAAATTGATGATTATTCTATCTGTCCCGGAAATTGAAGGTTGAACATAGACAAACATCTTACCCAAGTGAACCTCACGAGACTTGCATGCTTTTTGATACGCTATAAACATCTCTGGAAATGCCAATTTAAATTGTAAAGCAACCCCTTTACCCATTACGCCGACAATATTTACAGTATTTACCAAAGCTTCAGCGTCAGCCTCGATAATATTTCCAACCTTCTCCTCGATCATTCGTGTCACCTCCTTTTATTATCATAATACCAATTACGTCTTATCTCAACACTTGGATTGTGAAGAACTCCAGACTTAGTTATAATAGATTCTACGTTCCAGAAGATCTCATTTCCTTTCCACAACTAATGGTATCATGACATTATACAGAACAGAAGTCCGTGTATTCGCTTACGATCTTACTATAGTATTTTATTCCCCCTCTCCCCCATCACTCCCGGAGATCTGTATCCGATTCC
>CAYWHV010000622.1:1096-1821 GCA_964458045.1 uncultured Methanospirillum sp. | reverse complement strand
GGTCATCGGGGTTGTCGGACAGAATGGTATTGGAAAATCCACCTTTGCAAAACTTCTGGCAGGGGTTGAAAAACCTGATTCAGGGTCGATGGAGACGTCGGTCCGGATATCCTATAAACCGCAGTACCTGAAGGGAGACTCATCAGATACCGTCGAGTTCTTCCTCCGGCAGATTGCAAAAAATTTCGACTCTGCTCAATACCAGCATGATATTGTTGAAGGTCTGACTTTGGGACCGATTCTCCAGATGGCAGTCAATACGCTCTCCGGTGGAGAACTGCAGCGGGTCGCAATTGCTGCCTGCCTCTCCCAGCCTGCTGACCTCTATGTGCTTGATGAACCCAGTGCCCACCTTGATGTGGAGCAGCGGGTCAGACTGACCAAGGTTTTCAGAAACCAGGTCGAAGGAAAAGAGGCAGCGATTCTCGTCATCGACCATGATATTTATGTGATAGATATCATCAGTGAGCGGCTGCTGGTCTTTGACGGAGATCCCGGAGTCCGTGGAGAGGCAAAAGGGCCATTTGATATGAGGACCGGGATGAATATGTTCCTCTCCCAGCTTGGTGTTACGTTCAGAAGGGACCTCAGTGGCAGACCGCGGATAAATAAGCCGGAGTCATACCTGGACCGGGAACAGAAGAGCAAAGGGGAGTATTACTATCAGGATATCGAATAAATCCCTTTTTCAGATCTATCAAACCGTACTCCATATTCATCTCCTC
>CAYWHV010000622.1:0-1086 GCA_964458045.1 uncultured Methanospirillum sp. | reverse complement strand
AAAAAGAACAATTCATGCCACTCCATAACGGTTTAAGAATTCATGTACCTGACCATCTCCAAGAAAGGCGTGAACAGTCAGAAATTGAAGATATTGAAATGAGAAAAGGTCAGGACAGAGTTACCGCACAAATAGAGAAAACATCACAACTGATTACACGAGTAGAAGAGCAACTCTTCTCTCCCTGGGAAAGACTTGTTGATCTTCTGGCAGAAGGTAATCTGATAAGACTCTTACAGGAACAAGGTATCTCTGTTTTCTATACTTTCCAGCGGCTGAAAGACTATTCAGGAAAGACAAACTACGAATTCGATATCATTGCCCAGAACGGAGACGAGATGGTTGTCGTTGAGGTTAAACCAACTCTTCGATCCTCTGATGTAAAAGAGTTTGCATATAAAATGGAGAAATTTCGTGAATGGCTTCCAAGATATGCAGAGAATACCATCTACGGAGCAATGGCATATATTCAAGCAGACAGTAATGTGGTCAGGCAGGCAGAGAAGAATGGGTTTTTCGTAATCAGGGCAACCGGGGATAGTGCCAGTATCGTAAACCAGGATGGGTTTAAGCCGAAAAAATTCTAAATCATATGATAATTCAGAGCAGAACCAAATGATTTGGAAATAATCATTATTGTCTCTAAATTGATAGTTTTTTAATTAGCGGCCAATATCTTTAGATTAAATATTGTGTCTTTTTTATACTGGGCATGAAGAGAATTATCAGGTTATTTTCGCCCAGTTTTATATGATTATTTGAGAGAGATCTTTCCAAAATTATATTTGAGTTATCCCCTGGTTCAAAGCCCTCTACCGGAAAGAGCCATTGAATCAGGGCGCCATCTTACCCATAAACCGAAACAGATCATCTTTGGTCTGAAAATCCAGAATCTCTAAACTCAGGATATCAAGGACGACATCATCCATATTCTGAATCTTACTTTGTGTATCTTTCGGAAGGGGACCAAATTTCTTTATAAGCAGTCGTTCAATCAGGTGACGTTTCTCATCCAATCTCCCAATTTCAAAACGCCGAATAAGGGGGAAAGGTTGCCCTTTCCCGCTCTTCTTGGAACTGGACGTG
>CAYWHV010000621.1:1156-1832 GCA_964458045.1 uncultured Methanospirillum sp. | reverse complement strand
AAGATGCCTGAAGTTCCTGAAGACACTCTTGAGGCATATGCAGTTATCACTGCAATGGGTCCGACGTATCTCTGGTTCCAGCTGGCTGAACTTACCCGTCTTGCTCAGACATTTGGTCTTTCCCCGGCTGATGCCAGTCGTGCGGTTTATTCAATGACAGAAGGTGCAGTAAAAACCATGAAAGACTCGAACCTGACTCCGGAAGCTGTCATGGATCTTGTTCCGATAAAACCCCTTGCCGGAGATGAAGAGACCATCAGGGGGATGTATAATCAGACCCTATCCGGGTTATATGAGAAACTTACATCCTAATTTTTCATTTTGTAGTTGAAAGAAGCAACTTCTTATGAGTGAGAGGTTCAAAATAGACTGAGTTACTTCAATCACTGGATATGGAGTTTAATATACATGATTCCTTCATTTTATTACCGGATTATTACAGTAATTATTCTAATTCTGATCTGTAGTTCTTATTCTGTTATGGCGTTTGAAACAAAACAGTCAGAAGTCCTGATTATTGATGACTTAAAACTTGACGATGGCATGATAATTGCAAATATCATTCTTCCGAATAGTGTTCAGACAAGTATCAGACCAATAACCATCGGATTATTCGTGAAGGGTGCATCATGTACGGATGCTCCGTTAATTGGGTATGGGCAGGTGACACCTGCTT
>CAYWHV010000621.1:0-1146 GCA_964458045.1 uncultured Methanospirillum sp. | reverse complement strand
TTAAACGGTCAGACAAAGATTCTAATTTATGGACAAATTCCCCATGGATCAGATCCTGAAACTATTACGGTGCAGGCAGGGACGAATATGAACGATAAGTTTCCTACATTATGTGCTCAATATATTTCCTCTGCAAAAACCGTAGAATTACCTGGTTCTTCAAAATCAACTGTTGAGATAGATTCGTGGTATGATTCTCATACGTTGGATGCTACCAGTAAATCCCGGTATATTATTGAGGATATCATTGTTCCACCAGATTATATGTGGGCGTCTCCGGGTTCATTGATTAAGCCTGAAGTTGTTGTCACAAATCAGGGTGAAGATGATACTTCAACTACACCGGTACAGGTGGATGCTTACCTGGGAGAAAGAATGCTTACCCCAGAGGAGGCACAGATTTCACCAATGATGAGCGGTGAAAAGAAAACTTTCATTTTGTCATATAGCATACCTTCAGATCTGGATTATGGCGCCTATGACCTCACCATGGTAATTAATCCAAATCTTCTCACCGGAAAGGGAGATGCATATTCCGGTGGCGGAAAAATATCTCTAGCAACTCCCGATGATGATTCTTTTATCGGGTGTGCAGAATGCTGGGCTGCAGTACATAATGATTAAAAACCCACATTTTCTCCTTGTAGGGTACTGAGAGAAGAAAATGAGTTTTTCGTAAAATAATTCTATTTTTTTTTATCATCAGCAGGTTATAGCCCTGTATGATAACCACGTTATGTTATCAAATATATTTATGATATATTCAAGATTTCACTTATACATCTTCCATATTGCCATTACCTGATAATAATGGTCAGAAGGAATAAGTGATTATAAAATGATGTCCTGTATTACTTGAACACTTGAGAGAACCAGGTTATCTGCGTTCCTATTGAATAATAAAAACCTTCAATTAAAAATAAAGACAATGTGAAAATTTTATTCTTCCGGTGTATACCAGGAGTATACATCCTCAAAGTTTTCCATAATCTCAGTGTATCCTTCCACGGCAACCGGCCCGATATAGAGGACCGGTGTATAGACTGTCTGGCGATTGAACTGCTTTTTTAATTCATTAAATCGGTCCCGTTCTTCAGTACTGTTGGAAAGATCCAAAAGCTGGACTTTGGTATCCGGTTGTTCTTC
>CAYWHV010000620.1:0-1834 GCA_964458045.1 uncultured Methanospirillum sp. | reverse complement strand
TTTCCGTGATGAAAGAGGAGTAATATCAATCATATCTACGCTGCACCCGAGTTCTTCCAGGCGGTTTTGAATGACTCTGCCAATCTTTTCCGTGTTTCCGGTTGCTGAAAAACACAGCAGCCCTATGTTCATTGGTGTATCCTGATTCATGACTCTCACTTTTGTTAACTCACTTAATAATAATATTCTTGAAAAAAAATCAGCCGTCCCTCATGCATTCATCAGCCGTCGATTCGATTGCAGAGAAGAAATCCATAAGGTAGGCAAACTGTTCTTCAGTCATGTCGCCGAGTTTTTCATGCATCCGGGCAAAGATAACCGCGTGATGGGTTTCATGCCCGAGAAAGGCAATTCTCCCCCGGGGAGTTAAAGAAAGCCGGATCTCCTTCTCATTATCCGGTAGCTGGGACCGTTCCACGAGATTCTTCTGCTCCAGCTTTCGAACCATCTGGGAGACCGCACTCTTGGAGATACCCAGTTCTTCAGAGATGGAGGTGACATTCAGGCCTGGATTTTTCCCGATGACCATGATCATGTGGATCTCAGCACTGGAGAGGAGGTCTCCTGACCCGAAATCACGGGGGTTTTTCTCGAGTGCCATCATCTTGTTCATGATCCGAATCCAGGCCGATGAGATCTGCATCATATCAGCACTGGAGACCATGCACTATTCCTCCCGGTAACATCTCTACATATTGTTAAGCAGTTTAACAATATATGCATTACCCTGTAAACCCACGCGGATACCCGAACGAATAGTTACATATTGTCTGCCAGAAACACCTATTCCATAATACTTTGATTCCAGAGGATGTCTGATGGAAGAGATCGAAATCATCAATTTTACTCCGGATACTATCGCCAATTACGGGATCTGCGGGTACAAAGACGTGCACAAACACGAAGAACTTGTCAGAAAAATAGCGTGGTACTCGAAATACTATCCGGAAGGACTCCGGATAAAGGGGCTTTTTTCAAAAACCGATGGATACCAGGGTATGATAGAGTATATGCCGGGGAGGATTGCTCACCGGCCGGTTGCTGCAGACGGGTATCTCTTCATCCAGTGTGTTTTTGTTGGCTTTAAGAAGGAATACAAGGGGAAAGGCTATGGAGAGATGCTCATCCGTGAATGTATGAAAGAGGCTGAAGATGGGTCATTCAAAGGGGTTGCTATTGTCACCCGGAAGGGATCGTTCATGGCAAAGAAAGATATCTTTCTGAAACTTGGGTTCTCTGTCGTTGATACAGCCCCACCGGACTTTGAACTGCTGGCATACCGGTTTGATCCCGATGCACCAGAACCGAAGTTTCAGCCAGGTCTGAATGAGCGGGCAGCAGAATACCCACAAGGCCTTACCATACTTAGATCGGCCCAATGCCCGTACTCAGTAAAAAATGTGAATGCCATTATCAAGACGGCGAAAGAAAAATACAATCTGAACCCGGTTCTGATTGATCTTGATGATCCGGTCTCAGTGCAGCATTCCCCTTGTGCTTTTGGATCCTTTTGTATTCTCTACAACGGGACGGTAATCAGCCATCATCCCATCAGCAACGGCCGGTTTGAAAATATCATGAAAAAACTCATTTCCGGATAAATCTAATCAATGAGAACATGACTGACCAGGCTGATCTGACCCTTCGAACACTCACACCAGGTGAACAGATCCCATATCCACTCCTCTTACTCGCCGATGAGACAAAAGAGGCTATTAATAAATATATTCACCAGTCAGTGATTTATGTTGTGGAACATGGAAAAGAAATGATTGCCGTGTGTGCCACGGCCATGATCAGCGAAGGAGTCATGGAGATAAAAAACATCGCGGTA
>CAYWHV010000619.1:0-1845 GCA_964458045.1 uncultured Methanospirillum sp. | reverse complement strand
TTATTTACATCAAACCGGGTACAATAATGGAAGAATGACTGGCCTGAAACTACCTATCGGTATCGCGTCTTTTGTTGAAATCAGGACCGGGGGTAATTATTAAAATACCGTTCTGATAAAAGACAATTAATAGAAATTGGCATTGTTTTTGATCCTGAAACGAGAAATATTGATGATTACTCGTTTCACATACCAAAAATCTCAACCTGATACTGGTCTTTCGATCTTATTTCGGTGAATATCTTCTCATCCCATGGTTTATCCGAAGGGTTAAAAATTACAAGATAGACTCCTTCTGCTCCGCAGGTGTCTGCATATTTGATAACCCGAGTTATTCTGGGTTTAATACTCATCTTTTCTCATTGACTCTCAAATTAGTCAAGAGTATGGCCTACTGATAGATATAGGTAAGTATGTGCTATATTGTAAATATGGGAATGACTAACAATACTCTATGGCTGCCACAAAAAGAATTCCCGTTTCCGAAGGGGTATGGGCTGAGATATCTGAGCTAAAACAACCCGGTCAAACGTTCGATGATCTTCTTTTGTTCATGGTGGAGCAGGAGAAAAAACGCCGTTTTATTGATGATATGGATCGCATTGAGGCCGAAGGAGATTTTGTGGAGCTGACCTTTGACATTCCGGATACTCATTAACCGTAAGACCCTTCAGAATATCCAGGGTCTTAGTGAAAAAAGTCAGCGAATAATAATGGAAAAATTGAAAATTCTTCAGGAAGATCCATTTCCGGGTCGTGGTGGTGAAAAAGAGCGATTATATACACAAGACCGTGATGATACCTACAGATTACACATCAGCCACAAATATACTGCTTTTTATCGGATATATGTAAAGGAGAAGGAAGTACATGTTCTTGATATAATGTCGATTGAGCAGGCACATAAACGATATGGATGGTTATAACTAATCCGAATAATCCAGAAAATGTTTACCTCTCCCTTTTTTGAGCGATTATATTTAAAATAGAGATAAGTTTGGTATATACCCTGACAAAGACCTCATCTCCAGATTGTTCTGAAATCTATTTCAGGCGATTTCTTTAATATTCACGAACAATACTTTACTCATGACTCTTCTGAAGATCCCGTACGGAATCAGCAACTTCAGGATCATGAGAGAGGAGGGGTATGTCTATGTGGATAAAACCCGTTATATCCGCTTTCTTGAGGATTATCCAGCACCATACCAGTTTTTCCTCAGGCCCCGAAGGTTTGGAAAGAGTCTCTTTGTCTCGGTCCTCAATTACTACTACGACATCACTGAAAAAGAGAACTTTCATGCACTTTTCGAGGGGACAGAGATAGGGAAGGACCCCACAGCAAAGCGAAATTCATACTATGTTTTAAATTTTGATTTCTCTGCGGTTCCTACTGGTACAGAAGAGGAGTTACAGGCAGGTTTTGCAGCAAGGGTATTGGATTCCGTCACTCAGTTTTGTGATCAGTATGATCTAGGGTTTTCTCTCCCTCCCTCCAGAAATCCTGCGGAAATAATGACCGGTTTCTTTTCAAGGCTTCCATCGACTATGAATGGGAAGGTATTTGTCATTATTGATGAGTATGATCATTTTGCTAACGAACTGCTGAGTTTTAATCTTAATCTTTTTCAGGAGACAATCAGCAGGCAGGGTTTTATCAGGAAATGGTATGAGGCGCTCAAGATCGGGACAAAAAAACAAGTTTCCAGGATATTTGCAACCGGAGTATCACCAATAACACTCGATAGTCTTACTTCGGGTTTTAATATCAGCACGAACCTGACCCGTAATCCTAAATTGAATGGGATGATGGGATTTACCGAGCAGGAAGTTATTGGGCTATTG
>CAYWHV010000618.1:0-1847 GCA_964458045.1 uncultured Methanospirillum sp. | reverse complement strand
GGTTACCGGGTCTGCACATATCTCCCCGGCGGCACGGTAATCTCAAACCTGGCCCCCTCTCCCCATACCCCGGTCTCACATATTGTCATCCCAGTAATGCTCAGAATCTCCCTGACCAGGAATAAACCAAGACCGGTCCCTTTCCCATACCCCTTCGTAAAGATAAGTTCTTTCTCATCATCAGGAATCCCGGGCCCATTGTCACGTATCGCAATAATAAGACCCTCAGCGGATTCAGAGCACCAAATCTGAATACAGGGTGTTCCGGTTACGTTTTTGATGGAATTATCAACAATATTGAAAAACACTTTTTCCAGAAGCGGATCAGCATACACCAGAACATTACTGCAGTTATAGGTACATTCACCAAATGCCACGGTGCAGTTCATCGTCGCCGTCACATCAAGGAAAGTCTGTAATACCGGTTTCCATACCGGCTTTCTTATACCGATCTCCTGGTATTCCCTGGCAAGATCAATGAAATTTTTAATCCGTAAAGATGCTGACTCAATCCGCTCTATCTGACTGGTTACATGATCAGATTCGGGATAACCTGACAGGGAATCAATCGCCAGGAAGATGAGACTGAGCTGATTCCTGATATCATGCCGGGTAATGGAACTGAAGAGATTGAGCTTTTGATTCACCACCATCAGGTCCTCTTCTATCTTTTTCCGATCAGTAATATCACGGATTGATTCAATAGATCCGATAACTTCTCCCTTGGGATTATACAGGTGCGTTGCTTTCCCCCAGAGGTACTGCATACCTCCTTCCGGTGTGGTTATCATTACATCGGCGATAATCATATCCCGTTCCCTCAAATGAATCTGATAATTATCCGGAACCTGAATATCAGGATTATCCAGAAGGTCCACGAGCAGTGGTCGCTCCACCCCATAGAGCAGACGGGCAACCTCTACCCGTGACTTGCCAAGCACCTGATCTGCCGGAGTATGGAGAAACTGTTCAATGGCCTGGTTCCATACCATCACATATCCGCCACTACTGATGGCAAAGGTGGGGTCGGGAAGAAAACTCAATATGGATGATAACCGGCTTTCAGATTCTGCAAGTGCCTCCTGTGCCTCAATAACACTGGTAATCTCACTGAGCATATTCAGGGTGGCTGGCCTTCCTTCCCACATGATCCTGATTGCATGTGTTTTCACCCAGTGTTTTCCCCCATCCCGGTCGATAAACCGAAACAGGTAATCATCCTGGAATCCGGGATCAGAAAGCCGCCGCAGATAATTATCATACACTAGTTCCCGATCATCGGGATGGATAAATTCAGAAAACGGCTTTCCGATGAGCTCTTCGGGAGTGTATTTTGTCACCCGGGCACCGAGCGGATTGATGAACTTTAATTGTCCATCCTGTGAGACAATGATGATCTCCCGGGCATTTTCAATAAGGATCCGGTACTTCTCTTCAAGCTCCTGCTTTTCCTGCTCTTTCTTCCGAATTTCGGTCAGATCAATTACAATCCCCCGGATACCGGATATGGTATCTTTCTCCCAGATGGGGATAGTCTGAATAAAAGCAGGAAATGGTTCCCCGTTCATCCGGATCAGTTCCACTTCAAGGGGAGAACCTCCCTTGCCATCAAATGCATCGGAAAATTTTGATGTGAGAAAATCTTTCCATGATTCAGGGATAAAGACATCATAAGAGAACTTTTGAGAGAGATCATCTCCGGTGGCCCTGAACACAGACTGCCCATGTGGATTCAGATATACTACCCGGCCCTCCCGATCAAGTTCAAATAATGACTGGGGAAGGAACTCAGTAAACTGGCGGTACCGTTCCCTGCTGGCTTCCAATTCCTCGGTAATCTCCTGAAT
>CAYWHV010000617.1:0-1849 GCA_964458045.1 uncultured Methanospirillum sp. | reverse complement strand
ACTTCTGAGACGACAAGCATTGCACAAGTCCTAAATGGAGCGCGGTTTTCCCCGCAGTAAGCAATCTGCTGAATGAGGGTCACCACCGCACAAATCCCAGATGGCGGGTAAACTGTCCCATGGACAGCGAATCAAGTGATTGCTGACCGAGAACCATATCCTCATACCTTTTGATCGTGAACATCGAAAACAACCCATAGCCATTGATGATGTTACCCTTGGGAGGCAGATCAAGATCCCCGTATTTCTCATAGGTTTCAACATAATCAAGATAGTGCTGGTCAGCAGTATAAAATATTAGGTCAAACGAGACAAACTTCCTGATAATGGTATCATGTACCGGCTTGATATTTGCGGCAAGCCTGGTGAAAAAGAATTCAGCCCTCAGAATTGGATCATCTTCCAATCCGACAGCATTTGTCCTCTTTCTTAGGATAAAAGTTTCCGTTTTATCTACCCACGTCTCTTTAAAAACCTGATAATGAAATTTACAGAGAAGCTGCTGGTATAATAGGGGATTTTTTTCCACATCATAACGGTATCCCTCGGGGTAGAAATCAATCTGGCGAGGATACCAGGGAGGTTGCGGGGAAGGACGGATCTCCTTAATCCTGGCAAAGGCCGAATCAGTCATTCCTTCAGCCTGCACTACAATCCGGTAACTATCTATTTCACCTTCACGATGAAACGTATTAATGGCTTCATAACAATTGCCGGGCACCTGTGGAAAGAGGCCCGGATCCTTAATCCGGTCGGAAAGACTGAATTGCAACTCCTGGACCTTATACTGACCTTCCCAGGCTTCCAGGCGAATATCAGCAGAATCATAAAAAACCCGATCCGGATCACCGGCTAACTCATAGGCATTGAGATCTCCGGTAAAGGTACGGGATAACGTCAGATAGAAAACACGATCTAACGGGTTCATCATAAAATAGATAACCGGAACCGGCTCCGCCGGATCAACCACTTGAAACTTATCGGAGCAGGAGGATACCAGCATCAACAAAGCCAGCATAAATAAATCAACCCTTTTCATGTGGAGTATGTTTTCAGAAATCATCTTTTACGCATTTCACCGTAAGGTAGTATTATTTTGATCTTTCTGGATGACCTATCCATAGCGGAGATTCTCCAAATTCAACCACCGAATATCGGGCGATCGTCGTCAGTCGTTTTCGAGGCTTTAAACTCAAAAACCAGTGTGATATCTGCAAATGGAGGAAATACCTCTGGATCGCCGAATGGGGTAAGCTCTCCTGTTGACAGGATAGCCCTCCCAAAATCATCAGCAATCAATCTTCAATTGGGACTTCCCAGGCGGAAAGATCCTACATGCTAAATGTTAAGCAGTTTAAACAGTTTGGTTCATTAATAGTGTAAGATGAATGAATTGTACTGCAACTACCCAGAGAAGTCCAATTTGAGTTACTATACTTTTTAACCCAAACATGAGCGGTAACCCATGTGTAATCATCAACCCAATAAAAAATATCAGCATTAAAAAATGTTTGACCACTTGGATATGCTACTATATCCTCACATTGATGAGAAAGAGTATTATCGCTGTACATTTTCCCCGTAAAAACAACCTTAATCGCATAGAGGTCAAAATATATACAATTATTAATACAAACCCTTGATGCAGGTGGTACCGGATTGGGATTAAGGACTGGTGCCTCGACTTTAAAACTCTGCCCGAGAAGAATCACACAGGCTACTAGAGAAGCGAACAAAAACTTTTTCATGTCAATTCACTTTTGTTAATAAAAACAGGATATTCTCACTTCCCCATTTCCCGGCTGACACTCCTTACCTGGATTAAATGCGCGACTTTTCAGTTAACCTC
>CAYWHV010000616.1:934-1851 GCA_964458045.1 uncultured Methanospirillum sp. | reverse complement strand
TTATCAGGATTCGAAGAGATGAATTGTCCATTCACAGTTTTGTGTATCTCTCTTAAAACCGTTTCGACTAAAGATAAGAGATCCTCAGCAGGTTCTCCTCCAAGATCTGCCACATTATTATCATACAAACAGAGAGTATCCCGTAATTCTTCCGGAGTAGCTCCTACAGGGGAATTAACATCTCCTGTTGTCAATCGATGAACAGAAAGCCCAAAGATTATTCGAAAAGCAATTGATTTATATTGTGGCCTTGTAAAGGCATATTCAATACGGTTTTCAAGAACCTCACTACAATCGATAACTTCCCGAATGTCAGGAATTGCTCGTAATGATGATTCATTCGTGATTACTTTCCAGTATGAATCATAAGATAAAAGTCCGGGTTTGTCTTCTGGAAGATCTTCTTCCAATATATTTCTCATACTTAAAGAAAGAGTCTTTAAAATCTGTCTTTTCTCCACTGCCGAAACAAGTTCAAATATATTAATGTAATCCGGGTGAACAGGGAACAGTCGAACAAATTCATCCATTCTTTCATTCATATCCCCATAATATTGAGCAAATGGAGTGAGATAATCCCTTATTTTCACCATCTGATCAGTATTTTTTCTTAATAACCTATTTGAGACAACAAATTTAACATCATTTTTCGCAATGTGGACCTGTTCAAACCGATCTTTTACTTTTAAAAGACTTGAAGCAACAAACCGAAAACTATCATTATCAAAGATTGCCTCTTGTAAGCCGGCAATAAACCTGAATCTCAATGACTTCGTGATTTCACCGATCTCACGCAGAAAGTTTAAGTCATAAGCTAATGCCTGGTCTTTTCTCGTCCTCAGATAATCCAGAAGCTCATCAACAACAAGTAAGAGCCCTTTATCTGGGTACTTTTGTTGGAAAAGGGACATCATCTC
>CAYWHV010000616.1:0-924 GCA_964458045.1 uncultured Methanospirillum sp. | reverse complement strand
TTCAAATACATGAATATGGTTTGGAATGGTATTTGATGGGGGAAAAGTGTATTCAATCCCTAACTTTTTCAGGTTTATTTCAAGCTCTCCGATAATAATATCACGAAGAGACATCTCAGAGGCCCCTGTCTCTGATCGGATTACAATAAATTTGCCTGCAATCTTCTTCGCAGATTCAGCAACATCTTTATTGGATAATTCTCCTATCAGGTTATCATCTTCTGCAATTGATGAAATCACAGACATCAGGTGAGATTTACCGGTACCATAATTCCCGACAATGAAAATACCTTTGTTGTCAGAAATTGCATCAAATTGCAACTGAGGAAATACAAGTGCTGTTAGTCTATCAGCCATTTCATGAGAGATAACATAATCCTGAATAAGTCTAATTGCAGTTGACTTTTTTTCAGACTCAGCAAGTTTAATAACCGATTCAATCGGTTGAAAATCAATTAATTCCTTGTATTTCATCAATATCTCCAGTTTTTAATCCATTGAGAATGTGATCAATTCATTTGATTGATATTTTCGATACTCCCTATGACCAATTTGACTATAAGTTATAGAATTATTATCTAATTTCCCGCAAAAAGTTGCAACAACACAGTAGTACCTTGATAAATCTTTTAAAACCTTCAATGGATCTATTTTTAACTCATAATCAAAAAGTATTTCTATATTGTCTAAAAGCACTACGCTATCCTGGATAATATTTTTTTCGACGATTGAATTAAAAACCGATTGAGCTTGTATCATTCGTTCTTTTTTTGACATATCGAGCAGATTTCTGGAAAGTTCCAGATTCACATTAATCGCATCCAGGTTGAGATCCTTTCCAATTTCTCTTATAAGTGAAGTTTTCCCACTATTATACTGACCAACAATTAATATCAAGCGATTGTAATCATTTGCCGATTTCTC
>CAYWHV010000615.1:0-1855 GCA_964458045.1 uncultured Methanospirillum sp. | reverse complement strand
GAGAATGGAAAGAAAACCTGCTTGATTATCCCTGTTTCTTTATGGGAATCTATGGAACAGACATATATGGATAGCATTTATCAAGAAAAGTGTAATAAAATAGAATCACTGTTTGGAGTGCTGAAAGATAGCCCAATATTAGATGAGATTGATGAATACTCACAAAATACCCGTAGAACCATTGAACAGGTATGAGAGTTATCGATACACCTGTCCTTTTTGACTATTTTCAATAAGTGCCAATAAGAAAATAGTTGATTTGTGATAATAAGGTAGTTGGCAGTCTGGTCTATTCATGAAATAGTTTCAGGATTGAAGTATGAAAATGGTCATATAGAAAAAAAGGGAAACATAATTTGGACAGGTATGTTACTCTCTGAAAAGCAAATACGGTGTGATATCTCACAGTATTATGGGGTTTATCATGAGTTCATCCCACATCCGGATAAACTGGCAGCATCTCTCCGTGATGAATGGGAGAGGGAATGAATTAATATCAGAATACTACCCTTCCCGTTCTACTCTTACTGGAGATGAGCAGTATAAGTATTCTCCATGGTTCTTCCCAACATTTTGTGGGTCGAAAATTACGTACATTGCACTCCGTTCAGGAATGTCTGATCCCCGGTTATTCTCTACTCAAGAGCCTCGATATCAACTATTAGATCAAATATTTTATCTTCAATACCGAATCCAAAATAGGATGCATCTTTCTTTGCAGCATAAAGCCGCTCTTCAATATTCAATACTTCAATTATTGCAGGACAGGTTTCAAGAATTTTCAGTAATTCTTTCATCGCAATACTGAGTGCATCTAATTTTGACTGTTCCTCACCCCCATATTCCCGGCAAAGTTTCACAAACTGTTCGATATACTGGAGGTTTGCATTTAGAGGCTCTTCTGATTCTCCTCTCGCTTTCTTATAGCCCTGAATAGCCTTTTTAACCGAAGCAATTCTGGCTTTTCCATATCCACGTTCAGGAAAGAACTCATGTCTGATCTTTTTGGCTGCATTCTCACGAAGACTGGCATAGGCTGCTTCTCCCCCAACTCTTCCCTGCAAATACTCTTTGTTCTCCTTATTCAGGGCATAGAGATCATGAATGAGAGATATGAGGGAATTAGCATTCATTCCGGTCAGATTTGTTTTAATATCCCGCCAGGATGGTGTTGACTGACTCATATATAGAGGTATGTTGTTTCCGGTATTCAGGATATTGATAAATCAGGGTGATCATTCCTGATGTTGAGAAAGGAGTTCAGATAATGTCTACCGTAAGAAATAATAAACTCCCGTTATTTATGCATACATATCTGTTCATGTCATATGATCCTGGTTTTTATTCAAGATTGAACCATTTTCTCTGCCTCTTTTCATTCCTGTTCGAATTTGAGAGTTATGAGTATCATGCTCACCTCTCACGGGAATGCATATTTTCCATAAAAACAATACACTTGTATGACAGTCACGGTATCCCTGAGCGATTCAACATATGAAAAGTTGATTGCATTCCGAGGCTCTTCTGATATGACTGATGACCGGGTTATTGCTGAACTTCTTGAAATTGCCTGTGACATTGATGATGAACCGCTCAGCGAGGAGACTCTTCAAAGGATTGCAGAAGCGAGAGAAGATTTCAGGGCTGGAAGATGCAAGACACTGAAAGAAGTGATGGCAGATCTAGGAGATTCATTTGAGTAAGTTCACGTTACTCATCTCGAAAGGAGCAGAACGTGACTTAGCACAGCTTCCGAAATTAGCCCGGAGATCTCTTGAGGTTGCTTTTGCAGAACTAGAATTCGTTGATGGTTAAAACCCCTCAAAAAGAGGAGAAAAACCAAGTGAGTATCAAT
>CAYWHV010000614.1:0-1859 GCA_964458045.1 uncultured Methanospirillum sp. | reverse complement strand
AAATATTGTTTTGAACATGAAAAACCTATTTTTCATGGGGCATTGATTGTGGCGGAGATATCTAATACTTGTAACTCTGTTCCGGTTACTTTGGGATTTACTCTTTTTTCACCGTTACCTTCTTTCCCTGCAACGTAACGGCAAGTTTTACTATCTTCTCTAGGGGTACCCCGGCATTCAATAAAGCAGTTATATACTCCTTCTCCCGTATCTGGGCCAAACCATCCGCTGCTGCTTTCTCTCCGTCTCCCTCTTTTTTTACACTCTTAAATTCGATAATGTACCCGATTGAATATGTCCCGGTCTTTGGGATCATGAGGATGTCGGCCCTGCCATATCCCGCTTCGACATTGGATCTGATCTCATACACATTCCGAAGATTTGCGAGCAGACCAAGAACGAAAGCATGAAAGACAGCTTCAGGAAGCTTTGCGACATCATACATACTCACAAGGCCAAGGATCAGATCGGAAAGCGTCTGCTCAAGGACAGAAGGAATCTTATTTTCAAGAAAATAGGAGATAAAATCTTTTATCCCGGCACTCATAGTTCCGGTTTCAAATAACCTATTCACAAACTGCCGGTACGCAAGAAAAATCTCCCGATTTGGAATAGAAAGAGAATACGTTAAAAGATTTGGATCATATTCTGCAAATTTTGGGTCATCTGCCTTCAGATACCCGGAATAATAGAGTAAACTCCAGATATTCACCGGATTTTTCCCGATATCTCCAAAGGTGATATTTTCACTGAGAGGATATCTGAGTTCTTCCCCGGAAAGCAACACCTCAAGATCCCGTTTTATTTCCAGCCCGCCTGAACCGAGTTCCTCATATACGAGAGCGTTCGAAGAAGTATTCAGCCATTTCGGAGATGGTGGGTTTGGAATTGCCTGAATATAACTGATGAGAGACCAGGGGTTGTATATGGTGTGACCACCGAATGAATACCCGTTATACCAGTCCCTGATGATATCGGCATGATCTTCAACCTGAAATGCGGTCAGGATAGTGGAAACCTCCTGCTCGGTAAACCCGAACTTATCTGCATAGGGGCCGATCATAAGCGGGCTTGCGACATCCAGATTGTTGAGATCAGAAAAGATGGACTCTTTGGCTATCCGGAGAATCCCGGTGATGACCGCACGGTAGAGAACCTGACCCTGCTCCGGTTTTAATCCTGCTCCAAGCCATGATCGCATGAAATCCGCCATTTCATTATAGTAACCCTTGGAAAATGCTTCTATCATGGGGGAGTCATATTCGTCGATAAGGACGATGACCGGCTTTTTGTAAAAAAAGTAACAGTGGGAGATGAGTTCTTTCAGACTGTTATAGAGTTCATGTTCTGGTGACTCCTCCCGACAAATACGAAGATACCGGTCCCTGCTTGCTTCAGGTAAGGATTTGCTAATCGGCAAATATTCTCTGTATAGTCTCCCGATCTCCGCTTTCGTTGCCTTGATAAAGTGATCATAGGAATCACGCTTAAGATCCTTTAAACTTATAAAAATTACCGGATATTGTCCCTGATGCTCCATATACATAGGGTAATCAGCAATAGCACAGGAATCAAAAAGGTAGGCCCGGCTCTCCTCTGATCGTTCAAAGAAGTACCGCAGCATCGTCATATTGAGGGTCTTACCAAAACGCCGGGGACGTGGAATGAGGGTTACTTCGTTCCCATCTATTATCTCTTTTATAAAGAGGGTTTTGTCAACGAAATATCCTCCTTCGTCGCGTAACTTTTTAAAATCGTCAGTTCCAACCCGGAATTTCGTAATCATAGAGTCCCTGTCTATGGTATACTCTTTCTTTTTCTCGGTCATATGCCTTTTCATCAGTAAAAATAATGAATTC
>CAYWHV010000613.1:0-1866 GCA_964458045.1 uncultured Methanospirillum sp. | reverse complement strand
AAATTCCTGCTGATCTGTTAGAGAAGTTCAAAAATCTGGATACCTATGCGCCGGTTTTCCTGGTCATGAAGATGGAAGAGAAGAAGAAAGATGAGATGATGATCGGTCCCGCCCGGATATGGGAACAAGGGTATTTCATCGCTGGTGTGGTTCAATTGTCGTCAAATGAGGTTATCTTCGCTGCCCGGAGAGGAAAACCTATCAGTTAACCCCTATACTTGTTCCAGTTCCCCATACCAGCCGAATACTTATTTTTCAGGACCGTTCGGGAGACAACTCCGGGTTCTGACATCCCTGCATTCAGATCGTTGTATGCGTATGATGCTGCATCTACCATGTCATCATGAGGACCGTATGGGAACAACTTCAGTTCTTCCATAAAGTTCCGGTTCCAGAGTTCTGACCGCACTATCTTGACAAGTTTCGCTTTCGCTGCATCAGATAAGGGTTTTGCCCGGACTAACTTACTCCCTGACACCGGGACTCCCTGAGCATTGAACCCTTTGAATATTGATTTCTTGAGTGAAGCGGATAGGTTCCGGCCTGCAGCGCCTTTCTCTTCTTCCCACCGGATCCGGACCTTATGTCCGTCATCCTGTGCAACCTGCTCAATGTGGTTGTTTACATCCTCTGCATCTTTCCGAAACCGCTGGACATCGACGATATAGAATAACCCGTCTTTCTGTCCCATCAGAACACCGGAGGTATAATCCCCGGTATTCTCTGATGCTGCGAAGTCCCATGCCCGGACGTATGATAGGTTCTTTGGGACCTCATCCACGAATTCAAACCATTCCGGCCTGAACATTCCTCCTTCTTCATCATAGGGGTGCTGCTGATAGAGAGCTGACCAGAAATAGGATGACTGAGTAGATTTGATCTCTTCCAGGAACGAGAGCGGGTACATCTCAGGCCATAATGGATCGCCAGGAAGTCTACCAATAGGATCACACTCTTCAGCAATCGCCGGGAGGTTTAGGACCGTCCACTTGTCTCCTTCGTGTTCCAGCAACCTGCCGGCAAGGTCACGGGTATGCCACCGGGTTTGAATCACGATGATTGACCCGCCGTAGTGCAGACGGGTTAAGAGAGTTGCCTGATACCAATCCCAGATCTTTTCCTGTATGGTTGGTGATGCTGCCTCCTCATCGTTCTTATGCGGGTCATCGATGATGATGAGTTCTCCTCCTTTTCCGGTCAAAGCTGCCCCGGCACCAGCGGTATACATCCCGCCGCCATGTCCGGCTATCTCCCACCGGTTCGCTGCCCGGCTATCCTTCCGGGTTGTTATCTCATGAGGGAACATGGTTGAACCATACTCCTCAACCAAGGTTCTGACCTTTCTTCCCCAGGATGCTGCAAAGTCAGACTCATATGAGGTCAAGATAACTGATCTATCAGGGTAGGTCCCAAGATACCACGCCGGGAAATATTCCGATGTGGTTTGACTCTTCCCGTGTCTCGGAGGCATACAGATCATGAGCCGGGTGATCTCTCCGCGTGATACTCTCATCAGATACTCATTGAGTAACCAGTGATGTTTTGCTGCCTTGTACCTGCCGTGTGATGCCCGGATAGCAAACTCCACCGGTGACGCCGGTGATTTGTCGCGTGTTATCCAGTCCTTCAGCTCATTCTTCCAAGTGTTTGAGGAATTCAACTCTGCAATCGTCACACATATGCTCCATGACAAACTGTTTCATTTTTTCATGTCTGTCTTGTAACTGCAGGTATCCGGGGGATACCCCATCTGAACTAATGAGGCCAAACATCTTTGCAATAAATTCAAGGGTGCCTTTCATAGAGGTTATCGCAGATGCTTTTGCTTTCACATCCGCTGCAGTCCCTATAAAGTTCCCCTCCGGA
>CAYWHV010000612.1:0-1872 GCA_964458045.1 uncultured Methanospirillum sp. | reverse complement strand
GCTGTTCAGCTGAGATCTGATTCCGGCATTACGGCTCTTTCCGGAGGTGTTGATTCTGCTCTGGTAGCTGCTATCGCGAAACGTCCCTGTCTTGTGGTAGGCATGGACGGATGTCATGATATCAGGCAGGCGACAAAAGTAGCAGAATTTCTTGATCTTCCGCTTCACGTGAGAGTCGTTACCCCGGAGGATGTCGCAGTGGCACTTCCGAGAGTCATTTCCCTGATTGAGGAGCCAACTCCGGTTGATGTGGCGATTGGAACGACCCTGTATTTTGTAGCAGAGACAGCACACACATTGGGGTATGAACGAATCCTGACTGGTCAGGGGGCAGATGAGGTCTTTGGAGGATATGCCAGGTACCTGGAGACTCCGGAACATCTGCTTGAAGAGGTGTTTACCCGTGATTTTGCATCTCTTGGACGACAGGGAAGCCGGGATCAGGGTATTGCAGGATCAATGGGTGCCTACCTGTCTATGCCGTATCTTGATATCAGGGTTGTATGCGCTGCACAGGCTATACCCCCACGTGACCGTGTTTCGGGGGGAGTCCGAAAAAAACCTCTTCGCGAAGTAGCCAGACTGTATCTGCCTGAATCATTCGCATATTACGATAAAAAGGCGATGCAGTACGGGTCCGGGATCTGGAAAGAGATAAAACGGATTGCCCGGCAGAATGGTTATCACAGCTCTGTTTCAGATTTTATTACACATATAAGGAGGACGTAAACGAACAATGGTTACCGCTGAGGACGTCAGAAAAATAGCAAAACTCGCTGATGTCGGCATTGATGATTCCGAAATTACTGAATTTACGAACCAGTGTTCAGGTATTTTAGAATATTTCGCAGTTCTTGATACTCTGGACCAGAATCAGCCGCTGATACGTGAACAATATAATATTCTTCGTGACGATGAAGTTCTTCCCTCCCTTTCTCAGGAGGAGTCCCTACAGAATGCAGGCCAGACGGAAAAAGGATTCTTTAAAGCTCCACGGGTGATGTGACGTGAAGAAGCTGACTTTTCATCCGGATGATTCCGTTCATGCATTCATTACCACCATTCCTGAAGTTTCCTATGGTGACGGGCCACTTTCCGGAGTCACTGTTGCTGTAAAAGACAATATATCCACGAAAGGAATTGAAACCACCTGCGCTTCTCAAATACTGAAAGGGTATGTCCCTCCCTATGATGCCCATGTGGTTGCTCTGCTCAAAAATGCCGGAGCAGCAATTGTCGGGAAGACCAATATGGATGAGTTCGCTATGGGCACGACGACTGAAAACAGTGCCTATGGTCCGACATTAAATCCGCTTGATCACCAGCGGGTTCCTGGTGGTTCATCAGGAGGATCTGCAGCAGCAGTTGCCGCAGGTCTTGCTGACTGTTCCATTGGATCAGACACCGGTGGTTCAATCAGGTGTCCTGCCGCTTTTTGTGGGATCGTCGGATTAAAACCGACATATGGCAGAGTTTCCCGGTTTGGCCTTATTGCGTATGCGAACTCTCTTGAGCAGATTGGACCGATGGCACGGGATGTCAAAACACTTTCAAATCTGTACTCGGTTATTGCCGGGCATGATCCCCGTGATGCAACCTCGGTTGATAAACCGTATACACATACTCCGGTTCCTGATATCAAGGGGCTGAAGATTGGGGTTCCGGATGAGTTTTTTGGTGAGGGAGTAAATCCAAAAGTTGCTGATGTTGTCAGGCAGGCAATTGATAAACTTGAGTCCCTTGGTGCAAAGGCAGTACCCTGCTCCATACCCTCGATGAAATATGCCTTATCCGCCTACTATGTCACCTGTACCAGTGAAGCCTCCAGTAACCTGGCACGGTTTGATGGTGTCAGGTATGGTCTGCCTGTTG
>CAYWHV010000611.1:0-1873 GCA_964458045.1 uncultured Methanospirillum sp. | reverse complement strand
CTATGCCCGATACCTTGATCTCCTGGATGATCATGTGCAGACGTATGGGATCTGACCGGGGATCACCGGGTCTTTTTTTGGGATGGTGTTTTCGAAGGATTCTGGGAGCGATATGAGCCGGTTGCGGTGATGATTATGGGATGAGTTACCTTGCCTGTCATGATTTTACATTGAGCAGGCTCGTCCTTTTATCCAGTATTAAGGCAGGAAAAATAAAAAAAAAGCCGTAATAAGGAAAAATAATCTAATTTTGCAAGAAACTGCGTAAATAGTTAAGGAAAGATTGAAAGATCCTGATTCCTCATGGGTAGAATTTCGCGATGCAGGTTAAAAATCAGGAAATTATCTGCACATATCGGTTTTAGGGAAAAATTTACATTTTTTCTGACGGTAATAATAGTCAATTTTGGGGGCTCCATAACTGACGAGAACTTCCAACATATCCTTCTTTTGTTCTCTCCAATTGACAGAGTGAGATCATATCATATGAGATTATGCCCCCATCAAACATTTCAGGAGATAATTTTTGTATAGTTTTTTTAATAATCTCTATAAATGCTTCATTTTTAGTATTGATGACAATTTGTATGCCCTCTTGGATCATGAATATCAGGAATTCTGCAAAAATTGTCTGTTCTTTTTCGGTCAGATATGCATCAGCATCTTCCATTATTATCATCAATGGATATATTGAATGATATTTAACGCATAAAAATAACGGTGAAATGGCGATTACAGATTCTGACATTTTTAAAAGAGATTTTGTTTGTTTTCCCTTTTTTACAATAATTTCATCATAATCATCATCATTCTCTTTAACAATTATCGGCCCGGTCAATAATTTGTTTTCGAAATACTCCCACCATCCTTCTTCAGGTGTTTCCTGATATACAAGAGCTTTCATCCACCCTAAAAAATCTTCAATTATCGGGGGATGCCGGATTTCGTCATCCTCCAGCCAGGGAAAACCCTGCATAATTTCATATCGTGATGCCGGAATGTAAAATGGATCAAAGCAGAAATCTCCAAAGAAGGCATCCATCCAACGTTCAAATACTTCTTCTATAAACGAATCAAGGAGTTCTATTTCTTTCTCCGTTTTTGGAGGACATCGGGGTATTTTTCGAGCAGGTTCTTCAGGGAGTGAACAATTGCACTCATTGACCTCGATTGAACCGCCTTTGGCGATATGAAGGCTAATAGAAAGTAGTTCTTTCTGAATAGTGATGGTGCATCTGCCATTTTTCCCAGGATAGCCATGGAGATATTTTCGCCAGGGATGTGACATGTATGAATCATAGAATTCTACGGTCCCTGCCTGTACAATACTTTGTACAAGGGTAGAGGAAGAAATATTCTCATTTTCAAGGAGGGTATCCCAATTAGGTACTGGATAAGACCCTTCCTGATGTGCTACGGAGAGAGCGTATATAGAGCGTGTTACTAAGGAAATAGCAGTTTCGTCATCTCCAGTCAGAATCGTGAGGGGGGTTAGAGAGACGGAAACTGAGTGAATTGAACCTAGATTCTTAATTATAAGTGTGTGAGTCAATTCTGATCACCGATTATTATATTAGGTGGTTGTTATTACGAGTTTAATATACCGAGAGAAAGAAAACCTCTCATTCGAAAGAGGGGATATAATAGATAATAGTATACAGGTCACGAAAGGAGACAATTGCCACCTTATAACCCCTTTAACTTCATCCAAGATGATTAATGGTACCGATCCGGTTCTCGCTCTTTTTCTTTCAGGTAACTGAAAAAAGAGCCGCTCAAACGAATGGTGTAGTATTAATATCGAGAAAATAAATTTTGTCGTTTACTCCCGGACAATAACCCGTTTTCCCTGGAGTATTACCGCCAGACGCCG
>CAYWHV010000610.1:0-1874 GCA_964458045.1 uncultured Methanospirillum sp. | reverse complement strand
GGGGTGTCTATCGTCCCTTCTTTCTCGAGTTGCTCCGGAGTTACCTGAAACCACGTCATCATATTTCTGATAATTCGTTCCATATCAACCACCGGAGAGAGGAAAAGGGCTGTTTTCAGTTCAATATCACGATAGGCTAGCAGGCTGAAGTAAGCTCCCATGCTGCAGGCAAAGAGCGATACCTGGTCCCAGTTTTGCTTGGCATACTTTCCTATCTCCATAAGATCATGGACACAATGCTGCACCTTACACGGAGTTCCTTCCGTTTTCCGATCTCCATGCTCCGGCAGATCAAAACTCAGAACCTGATATCCTTTCCGAGCAGCCTCATCTGCGAGTAGTTCGATGACGGTATCTTCCTTATGCGATAGATTCCCGTGAACGGCGATGAATAGTTTGTTACTCTTATCGCCCCAGAGGGTAGCCGGGATATTGCTAATTTTCATTGAATTCTTTATCATTTGCATCAATTGTTGCCTTGGATATACATTCAATGATTCTCGTTCCTTACCCGGAAATGAATTAAATTTTTATCCTCCAGGATCCACTTCCAGACTGGCATGACCCGAATCCCCCCTGCCGGTGATTCTTCCTGGTGGAGTGTGAGCAGATATCCCGTTGATCCGTGAAATGAGGTGCTTGCTTCCATAAGGCCACTGAATTCCCGTTCCCGGTTTTCATCGGACAGGTTCCAGCATACCTGAATCGCCATACTCACTTTTCCCTGTTCAAATGCGATAAAATCACATTCATTCTCTCCTTTCAGCCAATATAATTCATAACCTCTCCGACGAAGTTCCAGCCATACAATATTTTCAAGGAGAAGGCCGTGGTCATCTGAAAACCTGAAAGATACAGCGTTTCGGAGAGCGGTATCGATTCCGTAATATTTTTGGTTCCTTGAGAGTTGTTTTTTCATTGAATATTCAAAAGGAGAGAGAGTTCCGATAAGGTAGGTGTCTTCCAGGTATCCTATCCAGTTCTTTAAGGAAACTGGACTTTTCATCTGAACGACAGAAGCCAGCGAGGTTAGGCTTGCTTCTCTTGTCATATTTGAATATAAATATCTGCATAATAAGCGGAATGATTTGATTTCACGTATCCCATATCTGGCGATTACGTCACGGAACAATATATCGTCAAAGGTTCTTTGCAAGATCTCCAGGTCCGGGTCTTTTAGAAATTCTGGAAATCCCCCATCATCAATGTACTGTGAGAAAAGTCGGAGGGCAGCAGCAGATTCACTGGTAGAATGAATGCCGGATGGATTCCACGAGAATTGATGAAACGTGCAGTATTCATCAAATCCAAAGGGGAATAGTTCAATCCGAACATATCTCCCGGTAAGATGGGTTCCAAGTTCACTACTGAGCATCTGTGCATTAGATCCGGTCAGGAAAATCCGGTATCCATCATCATGCATTCTTCTTATAACCCTTTCCCATCCGGGGATGTTCTGGATCTCATCAAAAAAGACCGTTCTTACTCCAGGATATAATTCCTCCCAGATGAAAAGGAGGGATGCAAGATCCTCTGGAGTAGCACCGATCAACCGGTCATCATCAGCATTCAGATATAAGAATGAGGGAAATCCAAGAGATAATTGTTTCAGGAAAGTGGATTTTCCAGACCTTCTGACTCCGGAAATGACGACAATCCTATCCTTGTTACGGTATTGTTCAGGATCGATTCTCCTTGGTATACCTGGGTCCTGATTCGTAAATCGTTTCAGCTGATCTGCAATGACTTCTTTCAGGGTGTGATGTGGGATCATATATTACCAATAAACAAAAATCTATTTTTCGTTTATTGGTAATAATAGTTATGTCTCCTCTTTGTTGGCTATATGCTATTATTGGACTAGGTAATGGTGT
>CAYWHV010000609.1:0-1874 GCA_964458045.1 uncultured Methanospirillum sp. | reverse complement strand
GAGATACATGAAGCAGATATTTGCATATGAAGAACAGGCAGGGCGGATTGAACTATTCATCAGGATAATATACTCGGTTTTCATCGGGATTGTCCTGATGATTTACGGATTTATCGCAGGTATCTGCATGCTCATCCAGTTTCTGGTAGTTCTTATCCTTGGCCGGAGATCACGGGGCCTTTCTGATTTTATCCAGGGATATCTGGAGTATTATGTCCATATCCTCTCGTATACCTCTTTTATGACCGATGAACGGCCGGGGATCCTCCCGTCACCGGTGAGTATCTACGAGGAAGAGAAAGTTTAATTGCTGTCTCTGTGAGACTCTCTCACATGGCAGGCATTATTATCGATGCCAAGGTTGACCGGATCCAGGTTCCGGAAAACCTTCGATATTTTCGATTAATTGAAGAGCAACAGGAGCGGTGTGCGGAGAAAGGGTGTCAGGGAGAGGTTTTTAAGTTCGGCCTTGGACAATCTCCCTTTCCGGTTCCGGCACCTCTCCAAAAAGCGCTCTCCCTTCACAGCGGTATGGGATCATACGCTGACCCGATTGGGAACAGTGAGATACGTGAAGCGGTTGCATCCTTTTACAAAACACGATTTGACCTGGATGTTGAGCCATACCGGGTGATAACCGGTCATGGTGCCAAGGGACTCATCTTTTCTATCTTTACGCTGATAACCGGGTCAGTCATCATTCCTTCTCCCGGATGGCTTGGATACCTGCCACAGCTCCGGATTCTGAACGTCCCGTACTACCGGCTCTATACCCATGGTGCCGGAAACTTTAAGATCCGCCCGCAGACCCTTGAGGCGATGCTCAAAGGGCTGGTCAAGACCAAGCACCTGCTGATCCTCAATAATCCCGGTAACCCGACCGGGGCACTGTACAGCAAAGAGGAGCTGAACGATATTGCGAATGTTTGCAGAAAATACAACACCTTCATCCTCTCTGATGAGGTATACAGCCTCCTGACCTATGATCCCGGCTCATTTGTGAGCATGGGAAAGATATACCCGGAGGGCACCTTTGTCATTCACAGCCTGTCTGCGGGTATGGGAGCAGGGGGATTCCGGCTTGGAAGCTGCATTATGCCAGAAGGAAGCAGCCCCTCAACCATTCGTGATGTAGCAAAGATTGCTGCAACCATCTATACGAGTTCTGCCGCACCACTTCAGGAAGCAGGGATTGCAGCATACCGGTCCGGAGAAGAGATGGACCAGTACCTTGAAGCGGTCAGAAATATACTCCGGATCATGACCAGCAGGCTTGCACACATGTGCGGGGCCATTGAGGGCATCAGGGTCACCGTTCCCAGGGCGGGTTTTTACTTCATGGTAGATATGAACCCGCTCACGGATGCACTGCAGAAAGCAGGTATCCTGTACTCGAATGATCTGGCCCCTGCGTTGATTTCACATCCGTATCATATCGCAACCGTCACCGGTGAAGCAATGATGGCTCCCTATGGTGATTTTTTCATCAGGTTTGCCTGCACTGATTTTGACGGGGAATCAGCCCTTCTTGAATACCTGGAAAAACCACCTGCACCTGAAGAGGAAGAGGCATTCTTTGAAAAATACGGGGAACGGATGATCGAAGGTATGAAAATGTTTCAAAAATGGGTTCGTGATATCAGGGAAGGGACATTCCGGATGCCCCCCCTGTAATAAAATTTATTTTCGCACCGGTTCGCTGAGTCTGATCTCATAATCAGGCTCTGCATATATGACTGATGTCTGATTTTTATACGCCTGGACTCCTTCAGAGGGCGTCATGTTCCCGGAAAGCTCAACAAGATGCAGTCCGGACAATCCATCATTCGTGAAATCCTTCAGCAGCGTTGCATTCAGTGATGCATGTGTCTGGT
>CAYWHV010000608.1:0-1880 GCA_964458045.1 uncultured Methanospirillum sp. | reverse complement strand
TCACATCATATCCATGTTGGCCTAACAAGCGTGCAACCTTCCCTTTATCAATAATGTAATATTTTACCTCCGCTTTTTTAATGGTTGAAATATATCCATCATAATGAAGAGTTTTGATGATATCCTTATAATTTGAAGAGAATTTTTTCGCTCTGAAAAGTTTATGCAATTTTTCTGAATGGTATCCGGCACTACTTTTGAAGCACCTATTTGTGTAGAGAATGTTTAAGATAAAGAAAATTTCTTGGGGTAATCCACATGTCATGATACTGAATATTGAATGTTTATGATTATTCCGATATAATTATGGTTTTTTGTCTCTGCTCTGAAAATACGGTGTCGTCCATACAGAGCAGGTCTGGCCCGGAACACATGGTGTGGATCGGTATGGATAATTGGCAGCAGGTACAAGCATGTGCTGCCCATCAAAATGACGGTGTTTTTTCTTTTGATTTAGATTTAAAGAAATACACGTAAGTTTTTGATCCTGATGGGCAGCAATAGCAACAGTACAACACAAGTGAGAGAGTATGATTGAATAGGATCTCGTGAAAAAGGAGTAGCTCGATCATACATATTGCTGTACATATATGTACATAGTACTGTACACTAAGTATTATTGATATCAGACAGCAATCCTTTGAGTTCTGATGGGCAGCAGATGTTGGTATGTTGCTGGAATTGCTGCCCATTACCAGGATCAGAGTGTATTTTGTTGTCTAAACCGACTGAATTGTTTTAATTAAGTACGGATCAGAAAACCCTGGTCGAATCAATTGTGTGTCAGTGGTTATGGGGTTGGGTTTGACTTGGTTTGTTCTATATTTTTTTCTTTAGGCTCAACGGCAGTCGAAGCAGGATTTGATCCTATTCTCGCTCGGGTAGCTGGCCGATATGTATTGATGCCCTTCTCATCTCCGGATCCTCTGGTTCAGTGTCCAGGGGTCATCCTTAGCTCTCGGGTGGGGGATCCTCATTGCTTTTTACCGGGATCAGTACCTTGGTTAACATCGCCCATTCTTCTGGTGGGTATTTGTATCAGGCTTCCCATGAGAGTTCCGCCCATTTCGCTCTGCATTAGTATGGAAGTACTGATGAACATCATCCGGTCAGACCTGACAAATGAGGCGACAGCGGGTGTGACAGCTTTACCGCAGCTCAGTGACAACGCGGATAGGAGTGAACGGATCCGGAGTTACATTGAGCTGTATCCGGAGAGCGGCTGCTGATCTTGCTTGCAGCTTTGGTGTAATGAGGCAAGCAGCTTCGAAAGTTCTAAGTAAAGTGAGGGGGATACGTTGACAATCATTCAAAGGACTAATCCCTTAACTCTCTCAAAAAAAATTAAAAATTCAATGTTGATTATTTTATGAAATGTAACATCATCAGAGACTTATCAACGATAAGCTGTTTTCCGAGGTCTAATACCTATCACGATGATCTCATAATCTGGATTTAATTCAAAAATTGTCCGATAATCACCGACTCTCAATCGGTACGTATTTTTAAATCCCTTTAACTTGCGAATATCTAAATCTGGGAGAAATCCTTCTTTTAATCGCTCTAACTTTTCCTTTATTGATGTATGATATGGTTCGGGAATATCTTGAAAATCTCGCAAGGCATGCGTATCAAGGAGTATTCTATATCTCATGAAGCTCTAGAGTACCTTCGCTTTTTCTTTTCTGATATTCACCAATTAATTCGATTTCATCATCAAGAGGTTCAACCTCTCCAATGAGCCGGGTATCAATGATGCTCTCGATTTTTTGGAGTAGAAATAGAACTTCGTTATTCTCCGATGCGACTTCAGCCATATAATATTTATCAATAGTCCGCTAAGTCATAAAAAAACACCCTTTTTTTGACATCCCGAAATA
>CAYWHV010000607.1:0-1881 GCA_964458045.1 uncultured Methanospirillum sp. | reverse complement strand
GATAAACCGGTATCTCCCCATCAAGTTGTCTGATCTCTTCAAGAGCATCAGGATTAACAGTAAGAGAATCCCCTTCTTTTTTCAAAAGATAGATTGTCTTCCGGGCATAGAGAGACAAACCCCTGACCCCGGCTGTCCGGGCTGAAAACTCGTTCGTTGGATCATTTATCTCCGGATGATCTATCACAATGAAGGTCATCCGCTTCGGGCCCAGGTATTGTGCAAGAATCCTAGAGAGAGATTTATTCTGATTCTGAATGGTAAGTTTATCTAATGGAATTTTACTCGTTTGCTGACCGGTTGTCCCAGATGAACGAAGAATTTTCACAATATTTTCAGGAGGCACCGTTGCGAGGTCGAACTCCTTAAACATGGTTACCGGCACCCAGGGAACGTCGGCAAGGCAAGATATCTCATCCAGGTTCACTGATATTTTATCAAAATATGACAGGATATAGGGATTGACAAGAGCATTCCGGATCTGCTCTTTGATAATCGGAAGAAGTATTATCTCACGCTCATATTCGGTGAGATCATATACTCCATAATCCCATATCCGGGAGATTAGATGTTCATTCAGATTGCCAGTCATGTGAAGAATAAAGTCTTTTAATGGCGTCCCGATCAGGCTTTCCAGATGAATTCAAAGGAAGATTTTGTAGGACAAAGATATCTGTCGGTTGTTTATGAGAAGGAAGATGACCTGCACAGTATTTTTTAACTGAAGAGATGAGACTTTCACCATCAGAATCTGATTGAATACAAGCAATTATTGCTTCTCCCAGGATCTGGTGAGGAGTACCAAATACCACACACGCACCAGCATGTTCAACCTGCATAATTACATCCTCTATCTCCTGCGGGGATACCCGAAAACCTGCAGATTTTATAAATGTACCTTTTCTTCCGACAATATAAATAAAACCTTCATCATCAACAGTCGCAAGGTCCCCGGTATAATACCACCCATCTCTAATAACCCTGGCAGTCTCGTCCGGTTCGTCCAGATACCCGGCCATGATATTATCCCCGGCTGCGGTAATTTCACCTACTTCACCGGGCTTGACTTTTTCCCCATCATCACCACGGACCTCAAGGGTTACGCCAGGAATCCCTCTCCCAATAGAATCTGGTTTATCAAAAAGCAACTCAGGAGGAAGGTATGATAACCGGGCTGTTGCCTCTGTTGCTCCATACATCACAAAAAAACTTTTATCAGGAAATGTTCTGGCTATTTCATGAATCACCGAACACGCAAGATGTCCTCCGGCCTGGGTGAAATATCGAAGGCTTGGAAACTTCATCGTGAGAAATGGGGTTTTTTGAACCATTATTAAATAGGTACTCGGAACACCGGCAAATCCGGTACATTGAAACTCATTGATCCCTTTTAATGCTCCCCCCAAAAAAGGAGACTGATCAAGAACGAGGCTACCCCCAACTCGTATGTGAGTATGAAGAAGTGACGCACCATAACAATAAAAGAAGGGCAGAACAACCATCATCCGATCATCAGAAGAAAGATTCAGGTATTGAAGAATTGAATTGGTGTTTGCAATAAGATTATTGTGCGTGAGCATCACCCCTTTTTTCACCCCGGTGCTCCCTGAGGTAAAGATGATTGCTGCACATTTATCTTTTGGAATATGGGAAGGAAAAGACAAATCGCTTTGAGAGATATCCCCAGGTTGAGAAGAGATTACCCTTACTCCGGCTAGCAATGATTCAAACTTCTGATCTGCAAAGACAATCTGAATAGAACACCGGGTAATTATCTGTTCGATGTCTCTAGAAGAACTCTTTGTATCGATAATGACAGCAGTATTTCCAGAGTGAATTATTCCTGCATATGCCAAGACAAAAAAAGGAGAATTATCTGCA
>CAYWHV010000606.1:0-1881 GCA_964458045.1 uncultured Methanospirillum sp. | reverse complement strand
TGAGGAGATGACCGGATATTCTGCATCACAAATGCTGGGAAAAGGAAATTATGAACATGCAATTCCTTTCTATGGGCACCGCCGACCAGCACTCATTGACCTCATCAATGCACCCGATGAAGATGTAGCCGGGTTCTATAATCACATCACCCGGTTTAATAATGCAATTCAGACTAATGCGGAATTTATCAATTATAAAGGGAATACGATCTCTCTGTTTATCAAAGCAAGCCCACTCTATAATAATGAGGGAGAGATTACCGGATCAATTGAATCCATTCGGGACGTTACCGAGCTGAAAAGTGCTGCACTCGCAATACGGGATAGTGAACGAAAATACAAAAATCTTATCGAATATTCCCGGGATGCCATCCTGATAGTCGGATTTGATGGTACCATTCACTTCATTAATTCATCAGGGGTCCGGATGGTTGAAGAGGAGTCTTTGGATGATGTAATTGCCAGGAAAAACGTTTTGGCATACGTACATCCTGATTCACGTGACCAGGTATTGTATGATATGGGACAGGTGGCATCGGGAAATGATGCATACATCTCACAATACAAACTTATTACGGGTAAAAATCGCGAGATTTGGATCGAGACGCAGGGAAGAAAGGTACCATTCAATGATTCAGATGCAATATACGCAACATTCAGGGACATCACCCAAAGAAAACAGGTAGAAGAAGAGCGTGATACATTTCTTCATAATGTGCTTTCCCAGCAGAACTTTATCAAAGCTCTTCTCGATGCAATCCCCCTTCCTGTTCTTTGGAAAGACACTCAACTTCGATATCTGGGTTGTAACGAGGCCTATAGTAATTTTTTGGGAGTTGAAAAAGAAGAACTGGAAGGAAAAACAATCGATGAGGTATGGCCTGACCAGACCCAGGCACTTCAGATAAAGCACCATGACCAGGATTTACTGGTATATAAGAATCTGGAACCATTCCAGAGAAAACTCACCGACCGATCCGGGAAAACCCACGACGTTATTGTATCAAAAAATCTCTTTTATGACCATGCCGGTAATATTGCCGGAATCGTTGGATCAATTCAGGATATCACGGATTATAAATCAGTACTCCTGGAACTGAAAAGCCGGGAGGAACTATTCCGGATGATTGTTACGAATTCTTCCGATGTTTTTACGATTATCTCTCCCAGGTATGATGTCGTATATATGAGTCCGAATTATTCTCATCTGACGGGTTTTCTGAGTGATGAAGTCATTGGACCGGTTGAGCATCTGATCCATCCCGATGATTTCGGGGAGATATCTACCAAACTGAAAAGACTGATGAATAACACCTCATTTTTTGAAACTGCTGAATTTCGCCTTTTAAGAAGGGATGGGACATACCTTCTTTTTGAAGGTGTGGGAGTGAACTGTATTGATAATCCGGCAATACGAGGATTCCTGGTAACATCACGGGATATTTCGGAAAGGAGGAGAACAGAACATGATTTATCATTGATGACACGGCTATTCCAGAACATTTCAAACTCTTCTCCAATTTTTGCAGCTCTTCTTGATGAAGATGGATCTGTTGTCTTTGCAAACCGGTCATTTTCCACACAAAATGGTGAACAGGATTCTGATAGGCAGGAAGGCAGAATTCACGATCTATTTACATCAGACTGGGAGAAGGAATGTAAAGCTGTCCTTCATGAGGTCACTCAAAAAAGAGAACCATCCGTTCACGAGTGCCGGATACATCTTAAAGAAGGAGAGAGAATCTTATCCGCAGTATTCTTCCCCATCTTTGAAGATGACAGGACATTTATCGGGTTTATCGGACTGGACATTACCGAACAGAAGACTTTGATGTGCCAGCTGAATGAGAGTATCAATCAGAATGAGGTCCTTGAAAGACT
>CAYWHV010000605.1:862-1886 GCA_964458045.1 uncultured Methanospirillum sp. | reverse complement strand
GCTGAGCTTCATCAATAATTGCCCCTGTTTTTGTATATTGAAGAAGAAAAGTCCGAGGGTCCTCTTCAGCAAACCGCCGGGTATCCGGGTCTTCAAGCAGCGTATATGGGAGATCTGGAAAGATATTCCTGACTAATGTCGTTTTTCCAGATTGACGTGGTCCGATTACCGCAATTGCAGGAAATCCAATGGCTAATTCTTTCAGTTTCTCTCCGGCAGTTCTCTGAATTATCATTTTTGCCAAATTAGTATTGTAATTCCTAATTTGTCCTATTAGCAGAAAATACTTCTGGTAAAAAATTTATCAGGAATGAAGAGAGAATAGCCAATAAACTCTTAAAATTTTATTAGACGACATACGGTAGCACTGAATGTCAATTAGATTTTTTATTCAACAATACACAATGAAAGATAGAGATTCCCTAAAAAAAAGATATTCCTAAAAAGTCAGGGACCAAATGTCAATAACCCTGCTTTTTCGGACATCGGAATGATAATATCCCCAATTACCACCTGACTTTGTGAAAGATCACTTCTGACCCATAATGATACAGAATAAGATCCCGGAGTCGAATAGGTATGAGATACCGGATTCCCGGTTCCGAAACAACCATCTCCAAAGTCCCATTTCCACTGATTAACCTCTCCCCATGAATTATCTCTGAAAGTGATCGTGTATCCATCAACTGATTCTACAGTAAATGCTGCGATCACGACACCGGGAAGTGGTTCGTTGTTCAGTCTTACTGTGTAATCTTTGTCAACACCAGATATCACTAATGGTGATTCTGTAGATTGTTCAACACCATTTACCGTCAGGTTTTTGATATTTGCCCCGGCAGTCGGTTTGAACGTGAATGAAAGTGTTGTTCCGGGATCTGCAGAAAAAACTCCTGAAGGGTTTATCCAACCAATTTCATCTGATGATGCGTCAATTGTAAAACCATTTGATGACACAACAAACTGGTAAGGAGCAGATGAGCCACTAACCCCATTCACTACAACCAGATGATTGCCAGGAGCA
>CAYWHV010000605.1:0-852 GCA_964458045.1 uncultured Methanospirillum sp. | reverse complement strand
CCCATAATGGGTTCACATCAACCCTATTCCCATTTATTGTATAATCTTTGTCAACTGAAGGTATCACAAATGCTGATTCTGTAGATTGTTCAACACCATTTACCGTCAGGTTCTTGATCCTGGCCCCAGCAGTCGGTTTGAAATTGATTGTAAGTGACGTTCCGGGACCCACTGAAAAAATTCCTGAAGGATTTATCCAACCGATTTCATCTGATTTTACATCAAAAATATAATTTCCCGAAGGTGTGGGAGTAACCGTCGGCGTTACTGTGGGGGTGACTGTTGGAATAGGCGGTGCAATAACGGTAAACAGAACATCGTCGTTACTATAGAAACCATTCTGATTTACTGATACATTCCATGAACCTATTTGTGAATTTATCGGAAGGATAATACTTCCCGTAAGTTCGGTACCAGATAGTTCCCCAATACTGGTAATATTATTCATCCCAGGAAAAGTCAGGTTGACAATTGCCCCATTTCTGAAATTATTACCTTCTAAAAAGTACTGAATAGTTGTCCCTGCCTGACCGGAAACTGGAGTTATCGATCTCACTGTTGGAGCAGGGGAACTTCCTGATCCCAAGGCGTATAAATTACCATTCGCACTTGCACAATAAACAACTCCATCTGATATTGCAGGGCTGGAAGAAACAAAATCACCAGTATTATACTCCCAGCGTTTTTCTCCAGTTGAACTTGAGAGTGCATAGATCCTACCATCACCACTTCCAGCAAATACAACACCGGCAGACACTACAGCAGGACTTGATGTTACTCCACCCCCCGTGGGATAATCCCAAAATTTTTCCCCGGTTATTCTGGTAAGAGCGTAGATCTTACCATCACTAC
>CAYWHV010000604.1:0-1886 GCA_964458045.1 uncultured Methanospirillum sp. | reverse complement strand
ACTCGTGACCGAAATGGTTCCTCCATGCAATTCTACAAGTTTTTTACAGCTGGATAGTCCAAGACCGGTTCCTTCATGTTTCCGGGTGGTTCCGGTATCAATCTGCTGGAACGGTCTGAATAGTTTTTTCATCTCCTCATCAGTAATCCCGATACCAGTATCTGATATAGAGATATACACGTTGTTCTCTTTGAGGAAACTTTTCACGCCGATATATCCCTGGTCAGTGAATTTTATCGCATTATTGATAAGGTTTATAAGAATTTGTTCAACTCTCCGCTGGTCTCCTATGATGAATCCGGTGTCCGGATCTATGTCAACCCGAAGGTCCAGTCCCTTGTCCTCTGCACTCTTCTTCAGGGTTGTGCAGACTGATTCTATTGCTTTTTGAACATTCACCGGTTCTTTGGTGATATTAAGTTCTCCTGCCTCAATCTTTGAGATGTCCAGAACATCATTGATAAGTGCAAGCAGATGCCTGGCACTGTTCTGGACCATTCCCAGCTGTTTCTCCTGTTCCTTGTTTAATGGCCCGGCAAGACCCTGGAGGATGATGCCGGTAAACCCGATGATTGAATTGAGCGGAGTTCTGAGCTCATGGGACATGGTCGCGAGAAATGCGGATTTTAACTGATCTGCTTCCTCTGCACGGTTCCGTTCCCTGATAAGATCCTCGTTTGTCGCCTCCAGTTGCTGTGTCCGGTCTTTGACCAGTTCTTCCAGATGATCACGATACGAGGATAATTCGTTGTAGGCCTTTTTCTTCTGCTCCTCTTCCTCCTTTATCTTTCCTATCATCCGGTCAAAGGAGTTTGCAAGTTCCTGGACCTCACCTTTGGTATGCAGGTCAATCTTCTGGTTCAGGTTCCCGGTCTCGGTGATATTTTTGGTAACATCGGTCAGGTAGGAAAGGGGCCGGATTATCGTCTTATCAAGGATGATAAGGGTGGTGATGCTGAGAAGAATGAGTGCCAGGAAGACAAAGAGAAGCATATATATCACCGACTCCATCATCTCCTTTTCAATCTCATGATATGGGATGGTAATGAGCAGTTTCCAGCCCAGCATAGGCGATGTATAAAAAATCAGGTATGCAGACGGGAGGGTGAGAATCCCTTTGCTGGTATTCAGAAGATAATCTGTCTGTTCTTTTCCAAGACTTTCATGAATATTTGTAAATAATGCGCTTTCATTCCTTGACGCCAGGATGGTTCCATTCTCATTTACCAGCATTATCTCTCCGGATCTCCCGACATCAAATGAAGAGATATACCTGGTCAGGTTGGTAAGGGTGATGTCCGCTCCAAGAACGCCATACATGGTTCCGTTCGGATAGGTCAGAGCCTTGACAATGCCTATGTTGATATCCGGCGATGTGACCGACATATAGGGCTCGGTCATCATGATTTCATCCGGGTTCTGTTTTCCAAGGATATACCAGGGCCGGTCCCTCGGATCATACTGTGTCGGTCTGGGCCGTGGGTGGGATCTGACAAATGTCCCGGTCTCCCGACCCATGTATACCGAATTGACCGACGGGTGAGTGAGCCGGAATGCATTCAGATCATCGATAATCCTGGCCTCCCGAGGGCCGATGTGATAGACGTATGTATCTTCTGAAGCATTCAGAAAGTTGGTAAACCCGGTATCATCCGGATCTGTGATGATATCATGTAACAGCAGTTCTGATATATCCTGCTCAACTTCCGTTACAAAATTGGAGAGTGCAAAGTCGATGTGCCGTAATTGGTTCTCTGTATCGGAATGAATTGTCTGCAGGTTTTTTTCATGAATTGATGAGGGCATGATAACTCCCAGACAGACGAGTACAAGGGTAATTATGCATAGATATAACAAAAGAACCCGTGTCCGGAGGTTCATGATCG
>CAYWHV010000603.1:0-1890 GCA_964458045.1 uncultured Methanospirillum sp. | reverse complement strand
TCCAGTTTTTCATTCACCTTGTCGACGGAACCACCGTAAACGTTTTAAGAGACGAAAACTTCATGGTGGATATCGAAGCCCTTAAAAAGGCGATCACCCCGAAAACCAAGCTGATACTTTTAGCGACACCGAATAACCCGACCGGCACCATGACCTCGCCGGAGGAAGTATCAGGGATTGCTGATGCCATCAATGGTGTTCTGTTTCTCGATAACGCATATGTGGAATTTTCTGACACCGATTATCTGCCATTGATGAAAAAACATGACAACCTGATCATCGGCAGAACCATGTCCAAGGTGTTCGGCCTTGCCGGATGCAGAATCGGGTATGCCATTGTCCCTCCATGGCTGCGGACAGCCTATGAAAAGGCAGCCACCCCGTTTACCGTCAATGTCCTTTCTGCCGCTGCCGCTGCCGGTGCCCTGTCAGATCGTGACCATGTTGATGAGACGATCCGCCATGTCAGAACATGGATTGCACGATACCGGAAAGAGTGCCAGATGCCGGTCCTTGAAAGCGGAGCCAACTTCGTCATGATCAACACCGCCCCGATGACCGGTGATGAATGCGCCGCGGCACTTGCCGGGCAGGGGGTCATCGTGCGATCCTGCCGGTCATTTCCGGGCCTTGAAAACCATTACATCAGGGTTTGTGTGGGTGAAGACTGGGAATGTGAGATGTTTCTTGACAGGATCAACCGGTTATGCTGATCGCCCTGACCGGAACACCCGGAACCGGTAAGTCAACAGTTGCAGCAGAATTAGCCCTGCGTTGCCATCAGGTCATCAGTGTCAACGATACCATCGGCCCATATATCCTGGAACATGATGAAGAACAGGATACGAATATCATCGACACCGAACGATGGCGTGCAGAATTTCCCGGGCATGACGGAATTGTCGAGGGGCATCTCTCCCACCTGCTCAGGGCGGATCGTATCATTGTGCTCCGGTGCAGACCTGATGTTCTGAAAAAACGCCTTGAGATGAGGGGATATCACCCGGAGAAGGTTGCGGAGAATGTTGAGGCAGAAATGCTGGATGTTGTCCTGGTGGAATCACTCGAGGATCACACCCCTGAGAAGATATATGAGATTGATGCAACCGTTATGTCAGTGTCAGAACTGGCAGATTGGATAGGATTGATACTCACCGGGAAGGCAGAACCCGGGCATGGAAAGGTTGACTGGCTCGAAGTCTGTGCGGACCTGTTATGACACTCGATTCATACCGTGAGCATGTAAAACCGATCATAGATCCGGTTGTTGCAGTGTCAGTGCGTGCAGGCCTGACACCCAATATCTGTACCATCATTTCACTTGTGGCCGCTGCCGGGAGCGGATTTGCCTTTTTCAGAGGAGACGTTCTTGTCGGGACACTTGGTGTTATACTCAATGCGTTTTTTGACGGGCTGGACGGGGCTCTTGCCCGGGCTATGGATCTGCAGGGACCAAAAGGCGATTTCCTGGATCACACGGTTGACCGGTATGCTGATATCTTCATCATTGCCGGTATCTTCTCAGGCCCTCTCTGTCCCTGGTGGATCGGCGTCCTGGGTCTTACCGGAGTGCTGATGTCATCGTACCTGGGAACCCAGGCACAGGCGGTTGGTGTCGGGAGGATGTATGGCGGTCTGCTTGGAAGGGCTGACCGGCTCGTTCTTTTAATCGTCACGGGAGTTGTGGTCTTTTACTTCCCCATGCCAGTCTTCGGATTGGGGCTTTTTGCCTGGCTACTTCTTATTTTCGGGTTTTTCGGCCACCTGACTGCAGCCCAGCGGTTTATGCATGTCTGGAAAAATCTGAAGGATGAGGGATAAATTCCCCCATTCTGATCAGATCGCAGGCGTGTAATACATGCCAGGACGGGAAAGGTAGATCCAGTACCC
>CAYWHV010000602.1:0-1892 GCA_964458045.1 uncultured Methanospirillum sp. | reverse complement strand
CAGATAGTTGATGAGCGTCATGGAAAACCACTGGCCCTTGGTATTGCACTGTTTGATGCTGCCGACCTCCTCGCGCAGGATAAGGGAAAGGTTGCCCGGACCTGGCATTACGTCGGTGATGATATCTGGAATCTTGAGTTCTGAAAAGGGAAAGAACGCCTGTCAGGCCTGAAAAACCAGTATCTTTATTACAACTGACAGAAAAGGTTCTTATATGGGACTTCGCGACCTTCTCTTCGGAAGCAAGGATACCTCTTCCCCGGACGAATATAAAGATCTCACTCTGAAGGAGTATGAACTGAGTGAAAACCCAGCCCTTCTTGTCAAGGTCGCCACGGTTACTGGTCTGCGGGAAAGTCAGATCGTCAAAGATCAGGTATATGACGGGAATATTGTCATTGTTGACATTACCCGTCTGAAAATGGATAAGATCAATTACGAACGGGTTATGAAAGACTTCTACCAGGTGGCCCGGGATGTTGATGGTGATATTGTCGGCCTTGGTGACCAGCAATATGTGATCATCACGCCGAAAAACGTCAAAATCTCTCGTGACCGCATCGGTGGCGGTGCCTGAACTTGGAACAGGACGTCAGAGGGATCTGTCCGGCCTGCGGAGAGGAGGTTGACTGGACATATAAAACGGAGAATATTCCCTATTTTTCCGATATTCTTATTATAACCTGCTCGTGCCCTGAATGCGGGTATCGGTTTTCAGATGTGCAGAATATCACCACGAATGAACCGGTCCGGTACGTCTATTGTGCGTGCTGTGAGGAGGATCTCTCAACCCGGGTGGTCCGGAGCAGTGCTGCAAAAGTAACCATCCCTGAACTTGGGGTGGAGATCAATCCCGGGCCGGCGTGTGAAGGATTTGTGTCAAATGTTGAGGGGATCCTGCTCAGGGTAGACAAGGTTCTGGATGGTATTCTGATTGATGGCGAGGATGAGCAGCGGAGAAAGGCACTTGCCCTGAAAGAAAGAATTGTGAACATCCAGGATGGAAAAGAGAGCATCACGCTCATTATTGAAGATCCTCACGGAAATTCGCTCATCCATTCAGAGAAAGCAAAAAAAGAGACGTATTTTCCTGAATCAGAATAATTTTTCCCCGTTCAGACTGATGCCGGGAGTGGCTGTAATGTGCCCGACAATTTGTGCATCAGGGTAATATTTCTGAATGGTTTGTACCCCCTCTTTTGGCAGTATGATGACATACCCCATCCCCATATTGAAGGTCCGGTACATTTCTGTTTCTGATATCTGACCGGCCCTTGCAATCCACTCATATATCTCCTGGGGTGGGAGTGGCGCATCAAACACATATCCAAATTCACCAAGCCGGTTCAGGTTTAAGAGTCCCCCTCCGGTGACGTGGCACATCCCATGAACCGTTGTCTCCGCGCAGACACGAAGAACATCTGCATAGATTCGGGTGGGTCGCAGGAGTTCTTCTCCGAGTGTCGCTCCGGATGGCAGGTGCTCAGAAAAGGTTCCATGCTGCTCAACCATCCGACGGGCAAGAGTCAGGCCATTACTGTGAATTCCTGAAGAGGGAATGCCGACCATGCAGTCACCTGGAGTAATAGCAGACCCGGAGATGACTTTCTCTTTCTCCTGAATGCCCAGACATGCCCCGGCAAGGTCAAGCCCGGTCACCAGACCCTTGAGTGTTGCCGTTTCACCACCAAGAATGGAGAGGTTGGCCTGCCTGGCCCCTTCATTGAGGCCCTTTCCTATCTGGCGCATCTGTTCATGTGAGAGTTCTGATGTTGCGATGTAATCAACGAAGGCAACCGGTTCAAGATTCATGACGTACAAGTCATTGACATTCATGGCGATGCAGTCAATGCCAACCGTGGACCAGTCCTGTAGTGCATCAGCAACGAGCA
>CAYWHV010000601.1:0-1894 GCA_964458045.1 uncultured Methanospirillum sp. | reverse complement strand
GAGACATGGAGATATCAAAGAGTTAAAGCGAATGGTGTCCGGGTTCAAAGGCGGGAAAATAGAAACAGATACTGGAAATAACGAGTTAGATGCTCTTTTGGCAGATGCACAGAGGAGATACAATGAGACATCCGACTGGTGGAAACAGAAGTATCCAAATGATATCAAAAGTGTGATGTCAAACGCTGAAAAGGCACGGTTAAAAGAATTACTTGGAGGATCTCCAGAAATATCAGAACCAATAAAAGAGACCCCAAAACCAGAAACAAAGCCAGTTAAAATACCGTCAGATAAAATATCATATGAAAAGGAATTACCAGATGGATATGGGAAGATAATATCGCGGATGGTATCCACAACCGGAGAAGATCTGTTCACCGAAATCATCACACCATCAGGAAAATCCTTTTTTAAAGTGAATCCATCAACCACATGGATGAACGTATGGGTTCAGCCAAACGGAAAGAAGATGTCAGCATGGGAAGGGGTCACTCCTGAAATTGCACAGGGGCGGATAACTGATGCTATTACTGCAATGAAGAAACTAGAGAAGAAAGGGTCTTCATCGGTTGAAGAACATCGGGACCGGATTATCCAACTGGTATCAATGGGGCGGATTGCAGCGGTAAGCAAAACCACTCAGGCCCATCTGGATATACATGGAATAAAACCTCCTCCAGACATCTCATCAGTACGAACAGAGAATTATCCGGATGAGGTATACACCTATAGTCAACTCCCGAAATGGACACAGAACGATGATGGATCATGGGAAGTACCTATTGTTCAACAGATGAAAGTTCTGAAAACACATGCAGGAGAATATGACGGTCCTTTCGACGCTCATCGGTTTGACACGGCATATACATCAGGGAAACTCGGATCATATGTTGTTAAAAATTCAGGGCTGAAAACTCAGACTCTCTATCACAAGTCTCCGGAGGGGATTGAAACTCCGATGGATTCACACATGCGGGGGAATAACCGAAACTTTTACGAGCATTATGGGGAGCGGTCAACAACCCAGGAAGAGATAGATACCTATACGAAAAACTATGCAGAAAAGCAACAGGCGAAGGAAGCACGGAAACAGGCAGCAGCGAAAACAAGGACTCCACGAAAGGTAAAAGACAAGTCTCATTTAACATTGTTTAAGACAGTCCCTGAAGGAATACGGTATATCAAAGAGAACTGTAAAACCCCGGTGAATAATATTGAGGGAATGTCAATCAACGGGATTCATATGTTAGCCGTATGGCTCACGAAGGTTGAATCCGAATCCGGAGGGCCGTTGCCATTAGTGGAGATTACTCCTGGTCAGGTGACAAACAAAAGAGCACTTGCACAGTATAGTTCAAGACTCAATAAGATAAATCTCCGGAAAGGAGATCAGTTCTGGCAGAACGATGATATTATGATCAAAGCAAATGAGATATCTGCATCTCGAAACGCGGATGGAGTTCCCTGGTCTCCATACCCTACAGCAACCGGTACGTTATGGCACGAATTAGGTCATTGTATTGATGATAAGATTACAAACCGAGAATTAACTGAAAAGACTGATATATGGTTTAATAACGCATCATCAGAGGCAAAAGCAGAGGCATATAAATTATCTCAATATTCTCAATTCACCAATTATATGTCATTCCATGGATCACATGGAGAATACGTAGCTGAAGCGATCTGTGCAATTATGACTCGTTCAGACCGGGTAAAGTATATACCGAAGCCGATTCATGATCGTACCATTGACGCTTTGGCAACCATGAATTTACATCCTGAAAACTTCTCAATAGGAGGAATATAATATGACGACTTTAATACCTCCAAAATGTTTTGAATGTAAATATCTCCACGGAGATCGAACGTGTGAAGCGTTCCCTGATGGTAT
>CAYWHV010000600.1:0-1898 GCA_964458045.1 uncultured Methanospirillum sp. | reverse complement strand
GAATCTGAATGGCGGTCTTTTATATCCTGTCCGGTATACATCTGACATTGTTGTTTATACGCCGGAAACACGAACTCTGGAAGAAATTCCTCTCCAATGGGAGAAGAAAATGCTCAAGGATCTCTTCAATGATGATGTAGAGATGACTCCTTTTGACGGGGGAGTGTATGTCCTCCTCGCTGACGGGTCAAATCCAAAGCTTGCACGGTATGATAAGACTGATTCCGGATGGACAATGACCCTGCTTTCCGGGGAACATCAGGGGAATATCTTTGCCCTGGAAGCAGCTAAGGACGGTTCACGGCTTTATTATAATTATAATTCTGCATCAGTACCTCCGCAAATCTATGCGGCGGACGTTCTATCTGACGAGATAAAAACCCCGAAGAAACTTACGGACCTGAATGAGAACCTTCTGCAGAAATCACTTGGAACATCGGAAATCATTGAATGGACCGGTGCAAAGGGTGATACGGTGCAGGGTATTCTCCGGTACCCTCCTGGCTATACCCCGGGAACACCCTATCCGCTCATCGTTGTCATTCATGGCGGTCCGACATACACCGATTTTGACAGCTGGCGTGATACGTGGGAGTTTCCATATCATCTGATCACCGATACCGGTGTCATTACCCTTTCTACAAATTACCATGGAAGCAATAACTGTGGTTTTGGATTTTCACAGTCCATTGAGGGCGGTCATGTTTATGATCTTGCCGTAGAAGACTTCATGAAAGGCATCGAGCATCTCTCAGAACAGGGGATTATTGATAAGAACCGGGTTGGTGTGACCGGCTGGTCATATGGAGGAATTCTCACTCTCTATTGGATTACCCAGGATCCCTCTCTTAAGATAGCAGTTGCCGGAGCCGGGTATGCGGATGAGAACTCTCAGGTTTCAAATACAAATGGTATTGTCATGAACCGGATGTATCATGAGTATACCCCGTTTGAGAATCCGGAATATTATATTCCGATAATGGGTGTGTATAAGGCGGAACATGTACAGACTCCTGTTCTCATGCTCCAGGGAACTGTGGATAATGCCGTAGCTCCGGCAAGTGCTCTGTCCACGTACCGGGCATATAAGATGGCAAGTAAAGCGGATGTCCGGATGATTCTCTTCAAGGATCAGCCTCATCATATGAAAACGTATCCAAATCAGCTGAGAAAGGTGAGTGAAGAGATAGACTGGCTATCAAAAGGCCTGGGTCTTTCATAGATGACCCTTTTTTGAAATGTCAGTGCAGGTATCATGAATCACTGTAAATTCATTTTCTGATGGTTTTTATGGGTGATGCAGGAATTGTGTCTATATGTCCGGTTAAATCTGAACTCCAGCGAGGTACACTTCGGATGAGACGTACAGATAAATACAGATCAGTGCTATGGTAATTGGAATGAGGGCCAGGTATTTTCCTCTCATCTGTTTACTTATCCTGTTCTCTCTAATACTCTGGTATGCCATGTATACCGGCAATGATGTGAGTAACATACCTGATCACCCTGAGGTCTTGTTCGTCTATGCAACATCGGGGATTATGCCCCAGCTCCTGAATACCAGTCAGGTTGATGCTTTTTTTGTGTGGGAGTCGGTTGTATCAACGGCTGAGATGGGAGGGATAGGAAAAGTAATCGCCAGGGATGCTGATATCCCTCCGGAGAGGAAATGGGAAAATACCGCTTGTAATGTCCTTGTAATGCGAGATTCATTTATTAATGAATATCCTGAAATTGCATCACTTTTATCGGCGATAACCATTGCCGGGATTCAAAGAATTCATGAGGACCCGGATAAGGCAATGAATATTACTGCTGGCTGGGTGTATGGTTCCCAGCCCATCAGATCTGCAGGTCTCTCTCTGAATCCTATTGATCTAGAGAAAAATGCATTTCCT
>CAYWHV010000599.1:0-1906 GCA_964458045.1 uncultured Methanospirillum sp. | reverse complement strand
GGGAGCTCAATTCGTTATATCAGTTCCTAAAGGAAGATACCGTACCAGCCCGCGATAAGGGGTCCGTCCGTATTCCTTTTCTCGAAGAGTATTTCACCGGTAATTCTAACAGCCAGAACATATAAGTGTACAATCATCAAAACGGAATGAAATACTCAATTCACATGACCCAGAGAAAACTTCCCATCGGTATTCAGTCGTTCCAGGAGATTCGAACCGGAGGATATGCATATGTGGATAAAACGCCATATATTGCGTCTCTTGTGCGGGAAGGAAAGTACTATTTTCTATCTCGTCCACGGAGATTCGGGAAAAGTCTTTTCATTGACACCCTTGACTGTGCTTTTTCCGGAAGGAGTGATCTCTTCACAGGTCTGTATCTTCACTCAGTGGAATCCGGGTGGGATTTTTCACACACATATCCGGTTCTCAGAATTGATTTTGCTGGAGGAACACTCCGAAGTCAATCTGACCTGACAAACCGCCTGCACAGGATCCTGGATAGCTGGGAACAGAAGTACTCCATAGGACCTTCAAATGGTTCTCCCGGTGACCGGCTCCTCACCCTCATCCCCCATATTTCTGAAAAAACACAATCACAGGTCGTTATACTTGTTGATGAATATGATAAACCAATCCTGGATAATCTGGGTGATTCATACCTGGCCACTGATATGAGGGATCTGTTAAAAGATTTTTATGGAGCGATAAAACCACTCGACGTCCATGTGAAATTTGTTCTGCTCACAGGTGTCTCAAAGTTCTCGAAAACCGGAATATTTTCAGGACTGAATAACCTGAAAGATATCACACTTGACCGCCGGTATTCAGCAATCTGTGGGTACACACAAGAGGATCTGGAGAATGTATTTGCAGAATGGCTTTGCCAGTTTCATAAGCACGAGGTCAAAGAGTGGTATAACGGATACAGCTGGACAGGCCAGCCAGTCTATAATCCCTTTGACATTCTTCTGCTTTTTGACCAGGGAATTTATAAGGCCCACTGGTTTAAAACCGGCACCCCGACATTTCTCATAAACCTGTGGAAACAAACCCCACGCCTTCCTGCAGAATATGAAGATCTCATCGCCGGTGAGGAGTTACTGGGATCCTTTGATACCGATTCAATCCGGTTAGAGACGCTCCTCTTTCAGACAGGATATCTTACGATCCGGTCATGGGTAAGCAATGCCAGTGAAGGAACCTGGTATACTCTGGGGTTTCCAAACAGAGAGGTCAGGGAGGCATTTAACAAACAAATACTACTCCTTTTTGATTCGAAAAAACAGGTTCCACTTCCCATAATCAGGACGGCTTTTGAGTCTGGAGATACAGAAAAATTGCGTTCACTCATACATGCATTCTTTGCATCCATCCCCCATGACTGGTACAGAAAAAACCAGATAAAAAAATTTGAAGGATTTAATGCCACTGTCCTGTATGCCTACTTTGCCAGTCTGGGGTATGAGATTACTCCTGAAGACACAACAAATAAGGGAAGGATTGATCTCACCGTTAAAACCAGAACCGGGATATGGATTTTTGAATTTAAAGTACTAGGCCTTGATACCTCCAGGGATACAAGCCCTCTGGCACAGATCAGAGAAAGGAGATATGCAGAAAAATACTATTCCGATCAAAAAAAGATCTACGAGATTGGTATTACATTTAACCCGGAAACAAAAAATATCGATAAATGGGAAGTTGGATAACCTATAATTCACCCCGCTCCAGAAGTATCGGACTCACATCATATACCTTGTATCCTGTATTGCCAAAACAGTAGATGATATGAAGTGACAGATCTGCTTCCGGATATTCATTCTTTAAATCCATTGCATATCCAGATACCTGCTGAATATCTCCCTTTTGCAACTGAAACTCATCTGGTTTACACCGGAACTTG
>CAYWHV010000598.1:619-1907 GCA_964458045.1 uncultured Methanospirillum sp. | reverse complement strand
ACCCCCAAGCCCGATAAAACAGCCAATGGTCCGTGCATAGGGATCCAGGCGATCATGGGGGACATGTTCGGTGATCCGCCCGTCCAGGATAGTCCCCATATCAATAGAGACGCACGGATTTCTGAAATCCACCTGAGTTCCTATCGCTCCCTGTTTTATCCCGGCAAGTGAGAGATCTCCTTCCATGTCATTTGCGATAAGATCGTCACCGGAAAGGCCGGTTGCAGGAATCACGCCGGCTACCGCTCCGGTATAAGCGACTTTATCAAGCAGGCTGAATTTCCGGTCATCTTCGGCAAGTGAACCCTTGGACATGACCGGCCGCATCTTGCTCATGGGGATTCCCGCATCAAGGCATCCTTTCGTTATTGAGCACAGATAATTGTTGATACGGTCAACTGATTCCCATTCAGCGACTATTCCGGTCGTGTGTACAGCAAAGTCCAGTTCGGTGTGCAGATCCAGGTTGCATCCGTTAACCGTTTTCCTGACGATGTCCCTGACAAGGGTCTCAATCTCTTTTTTTGAGAGAAGAATGCCGTCAAGTGTCTTTCCGAACACCTCTTCACCCGGCTTTGCTCTCTCAATCGTATTCATCAGCCTGACATTTCGGTTGATGAGGTAGGTGATGCCGGTCTCAAGGTTCGTTCCGGTGATAATACAATCAGTCGTGGTATTTCCGACATCGATAGAGAGGACGATATGATAGGTTTTCTCCGTGTATTCAGGAACTGAGGTACCACCCTGCCGGATGATCACAGGGACGGGCCGATCATGAATAATGCAGATGTTTTTCACTCGGGACCTGCTGAATGGCATACCATTGGATCTCAAGTTCAGAATATCAATCTGATGAAAGGAATACCGGTCCGGAGAATGAAACTGTGAATGTATATGGGATAGTATCGATGATATGGTCTCTTTCGTAGATATTTATAAAAATCATACGATAATCCTGAATAATACCCAAAACCGGATATTTTCGTTATCCGATCTGATTTATTGTCAGAGATCTCGATTGAAAAAGAATCAAAACCGGGCATCATGCATGAACGTATTCAATATTTATGAGATGATATCCAATACCCGGGAAACCATCTGACAATAGAAGACGGCATGGGTGCTGAACTCTCTCCCTCTTTTTTATCAATAGAATTAAATATTTAATAAATGATAAATATTCATCAGGTCTCCGGAAACCGACTCCGGGATTGGCCCGTATGAACCGGGCTTCCGGATTTCTGACTGTACCCGCTTCGCAAGGAAGTTCCTGATGTCATGGAAATAT
>CAYWHV010000598.1:0-605 GCA_964458045.1 uncultured Methanospirillum sp. | reverse complement strand
CCTCGTCCTGGTCCTGATGACAGGCGGAGTGTATGCAAGTGAACTGACGATAAACACCGGAATTGAGTCTGTTCTCATCACGACCGGCCCGATGAACCCTGAATTTATCAGGTACCTGGAGGAGGTGAATGCTGTGGATGTGGCTGATACCCCCATGGAACACTCCCTTGGTGCGGTACCTGCGCCGGTATGGCGCCCGGAAGTGGTGGATCTGCAGGGCTCCGATCTCTCCCCGCTGGGGTATGAGAGCACCGTTGATCTCAGGGACCAGGGAAGGGTCAGTGCGGTACGTGACCAGAACGGATGGGGTACCTGCTGGGCGTTCAGTTCCTGCGGTTCACTTGAGTCTTCCCTGCTTCCTTTGGTAAACCGGACACTCTCTCCGAAAAACATGGTTAACCGCCATGGATTTGACTATGGGTATGATGACGGGGGGAATGCGTACATGGCTGCCGCGTATCTCACCCGGTGGGATGGTCCGGTGGACGAGGAGATCGATCCCTATCCGATTGAGAACTGGAGTGAATCAGAGGCGTTTCCTCCGGTTCAGCATGTGCAGAATGTCTTCTTCCCCCCGGCCAGAACGAACCGGACTGATACCCTGG
>CAYWHV010000597.1:0-1908 GCA_964458045.1 uncultured Methanospirillum sp. | reverse complement strand
CCGGTTGTGCCGGATGAGAAGAATATGACCATCGGGTCAGAGGACTTGGTCTTTCTCATTCCTTTGAGGTTGATGATCCGTGATGAGACCGGTGCAGGATAGGTGAGCTCACGCGGATATGAAAGCCAGCCCTCATGTGCACCATCCACCACCATCTTTGTCTCAAGGGATGGACAGACTGCAGCAATCTCATCAACCTTGTGGGCATTCTCGACATCCGTGATGATCATCTTTGCTTCAGAGATATTGATCCGGTACTCAAGATCCTTGGGAGTCAGCATGGTGGGCGCCGGGATGTACACCGCTCCGACCTTGATAAGGGCAACAACCATGAACCACCATTCAGGCACCCGGTGGAGCATGATAAGAACCCGGTCTCCTTTGCCGATCTTGTACTTGATCATCATATTGACGATCTCGTTGGATCGCTGGGAGATGTCACGGAAGGTAAAGAACTTCTCCTCTCCCTCCTGGTTAGTCCAGACCATCGCAATCTTGTTGCGGTCCTTCCGTGCCCAGGCATCAACCACATCAAATCCGAAGTTAAAATACTCCGGCACTTCTATCCGGAAATTCCGATAGGTCTCATCATAATTCTGAATATTATGACGATGTGGTGCAGGAGAGTCATCAATAATCGGGCTTGACTGCCCGCACGGGTAAATGCCATAACCGGAGAGTTTTCGAAGCTGTCTCGCACATGCTTCATTGATCCAGTCAGACCGGGAAACCTGCCTGACAACACATTCCTGATCGACCCGGCGGGTCAGGTCATCATCCATCGTAACTGAGAACCGAACCATCTATACTATTCTAGTGCACCAGATTGTAAAAGAGTTGTGAAAGGGTGAACCAGTATTTATATGAGAATCTGCTTTATATGCTAGTTTTCAGTTTCACGTACCAGTTGTATTCCCTTCACGCACCATGGTGATGGCTTTTTTCGGGCATTCAACTGCACAGATGCCGCAGCCCTTGCAGAATACCAGATCAATCTCATAATTTTCATCAATGACGCCGTCAGGGCAGTACATGGCACACATACCACATGCATTGCACTTCTCCTTGTCAACAACAGGCCTGAAAACTCTCCAGGTTCCGGTATTGCCACAGGCTCCCTCACGGGGTCTTGACATTGCAAGTCTAAGTCTCTCACTCTTCTCCATTCAGACCAGCTCCTCATATGCCATCAGGGCAGCTTTCATATTCCTCTCATCAGAGAACATCTCCTGAATGGCAGCCACTGCAGACTCCCGTGAAAAAAGACCCATCTTCGCAAGAGCGCCAATAACCGGGGTATTCAGGATGGGACTTCCCGCAACAACCAGGTTTGTCTTCAGAGCAATCCCGGTCAGATCAACATGACGGACCCGGAACCCTTCAGCCTTTTTTGGGATTTCAGGTGCATTAATGAGCACGCTTCCATCCGGTTTTAATCCTTCAAAGACATTCACGAGGTCAAGGATAGATGAGTCAAGGACAACAACCAGGTCAGGATTGTGAATTTGAGAGTATATTTTGATTGGCTTGTCATCTATCCGGATAAATGAGACGATCGGAGCCCCTCGCCGTTCTGCACCATAAAAGGGAGCAGCGGTTGCATTCTGAAAAATGGAAAAATTGGAGAGTTGTAAAATGGAATGATAATTCTCATTTGCCTCGGGAATTAAGATGAAAATAAAAAAAATAGAAATAAATACAACAACTCCAATAACTTGGTGTCCAGGATGTTATAATTTCCAGATACTTGCAGGAGTAAAAAATTTCTTTAATTCTGAATTTAAGAAAGGAAAAAAAGCAGAAAATTTTGCGATTTGTTCTGGAATTGGATGTCAAGGGAAAATATTTGATTATTTGAATTTGAATGGTATAAATACATTACATGGAAGAGAAATCCCAACCTCTATG
>CAYWHV010000596.1:0-1909 GCA_964458045.1 uncultured Methanospirillum sp. | reverse complement strand
AGCGGTTAATCCCCCAAAAGATCGGGATTTAAACAATCCAACAAAAAAAACTGGATTATTCTCCATATCTTTCCTTTATCCGAACACAGGATGGTAATGGCGGATGTGTGGGTTTTACTCTCATGCACTGCATGGATATCCTCAAAGAGATGGAACATCCCTATACTCCGGATAAATCATTTGCATATATGCATTTACGACAGGAGCAATTACGGGACAAAGAAGGTGTCCCTGATGCAATTATGACTGAAGAACTGATAACAAAGTATGGAGTGGCTTCAGAAGTAACATATCCATCAGATTATTCAGTCTGCTCCAAAAACAATGATGGTTTATATGTCTACGACAGTATGCCTCCCTTCACAGATACTATCAAAAACGAAGCCGCGTACTATAAAATTAAATCACAGGAGTTTCACAAACCTACCGATCCGGATACCGTAAAGACCCTCTTAAACCTGTATGGTCCGGTTGGAGGTCAGGGTGGCAGCGATATCTGGAAAGGGCATAGTATGCTGATAGTCGGTTATGATGACCTGACACAGTCATTTAAGGTACTTAACAGCTGGGGAGATACCTGGAATTACGGTGGAGGAAATGGAAATGGCTTTTTCCAATGGCCATACAGCAGGATTTCCGAGGTTGAAACCATTAAGACTCTGGTAAACGAACCATCAGATAGATCCGGCGGAATTTATGCATACACTGCCCGGATAAGTATCAATGCTCCATATTCAAGAAATTCTCTCATAATCAGTATAGGAGCTGTCGGTGAGACTCCATTGGTTGTCTGGAATGAACCGAATAAAATCGGTCCGTGGCCGGATTATAACAGTGACCTGACAATTGATGTCTATCTACCCTCCTATGCAATATCCCACTGGCCTCCAGGGGATGACTGGTATGTGAAGGTGATGAATAATGGTTCATATAATGCAGTTTTGGATGAGATCACTTTTGCAAAACTGAATAAAAATGTACCCTGTAAATCAGTTGGAAAATTCTCAACTGATACGTATACGCCGGCTCATGGAACACTCCCAGTTACCATTTCTCCAAAATCAGAAAAGACAATTTATCTTTCAGATACAGATGAGTCTCAAAGGCTTGAGTATCCTGATGGAGAGATATCTGTTGCAATTTCTGGTGACCTTCTGTCAGGAACTATTACCGGCCTTGATTCTGTTACAAGTACCGGAAAGATTATCCAAATAGGGACAGAGAATGTGAACTATCAGGTAAATCAGAATATTAATCAGGATATGAATATCTCTGGTATTGCAGACAGAATTCATGAAACAGGAAATACCCAAAATACAGGAGACGCTATTAATCCGGCAGAGCATTCCATCAGTGACCCGGCCAGGAAATTTTCAATACGCTCGGTTACCATTTACCGTCTTCTCCCCGAGCTCTGTGTTAACATGCCGGACCAGTGGGAAGCAATAGGAACGGCAATCATTGACGGAGATAACAATTTTTCGTTTCAGATTCCTCCACAATACTACTCATCTGTTCTCGCGGTCGCATATTCCGATTCCGGACATGTGGTGATCTCTTCAAAACCTCTTTTTTCCACCGCGAAAAGTACTCTGACAAAAGAGCCATTGAATGAAATAGCTATAGATACCTCCATAAATCCGATTACAGAAAGAATAAATATTCAACCTTTCCAGATAAATCCACAATAACTTATTTTTCCAGGGGTTAAATTCCGTAAAGAGAGGATATCAGCAGGAATAGACTCTGACCTCTTTTCCCTGCAGGACGATAGCCAGACGGGTAACCTGATCTTCATTAACCCCTGCATTGACCAGTGCTGCCTCATATTCTTTTTTCCTGATCTGAGCAAGGGCATCAGATCCCTTTTTCTTCCCATGCTTTGTATCGGTTGTCTTAAACTCAATCA
>CAYWHV010000595.1:0-1914 GCA_964458045.1 uncultured Methanospirillum sp. | reverse complement strand
GGGGATTCTTTTGTATTCATCTGTGCTGAAGAGTATTATATAGTCATTATATCCGGTTTTTTCTGCAATCATTCTGATCTCCTGTGTTACCTGATCATGTGACCATCCATGATGGACGGTATACAATGCATATTCCCACCGTCCGGGGACAATTGACCGCCGGTAGCAATGAGTAACCCCGGGGAGTGCTGCGAGAGTCTTTCCTGCAATATCTGCATCTTCCTCCGGTATTTTCCATCCAACCAGGGCATTTGCAATGATCCCCACACTCCGCTGGTTTATTCGTGCCCTGATCCGCCTGATAACTCCTGCCTGTTTGAGGTCTTCGATCCTTTGTATGACCTCTTCCCCGGTCATTCCAATTCGCTCTCCGATAATTGCATAGGGATGAGGCTCTAATGGAATGCCCTTTTCAAGTTCACGAAGAAGCCTCTGATCAGCACTATCCATGCAAGCCCTCATGAGAATGCAGGAGAGGAAATGTTACGTTTATCTTATACCGCTCCATGGTAGTGAGGTTGAGACAGGCATCTGGTGGTATCGCCGACTTTTGAAGAATCTCCTGAATTATTTCCTCAATCCGGTCTGGCGACGCTGCTGCAATGGTGAACCAGAGATTATACTCATGTTCCCGCCTGAAGTTATGCGATACTTCCGGGTACTCATTCACAATGGCTGCTATTTCAATAATTCTCTCTTCAGGAACTTTGAGGGCAATCAGCGTTGATGCCATATGAGCCCGTTTTCCTGATTCAAGGGTTGGAACTATCCCCCGGATAATTCCATATTCGGAAAGCCGGTTCACCCTTTTCAAAACCTCTTCTCCTGATATACCGACCGATGCTCCGATCTCTCCCCACGGGTCAGGGACCAGCGGAAGGTCATTCTGCAGGGCATCAAGTATCCGGAGATCCACCTCATCGATAGTCATTTTTTCCCTCCCATTGGCTGGTATGGGCAGAGCGGATCCTCGGCACAGAGTTCTCCCTCAATATCCTGGGGCCTGACAAGACTTCCACAGCTCTGTACCATCGTCCCATATTCAGAAAATGCCCGTGCCCTGCACCCGCCACAGATGGTTTTGTACTCGCAGATTCCACATTTTCCCTGCAGCCGGTCATAATCCCGGAGTGCCTGAAACACTTCGGATTCTGCCCAGAGTTCAGAAAGGGGTGTTTCCCGGAGATTTCCTACAATGGCCGGAAGGTAAGGACAAGGGGTCACATCCCCGTTTGCATAGATCCGACAGTAGGTGATTCCTGCCAGGCAGCCTCGTCCCCACCGGGGATGAGTAACTCCCATTTCTTGTGCAACCCGACGGAACTGGGGGATACAGGTGGGACGAAGAGAAATGGAATCATCTGCATACCGGCGTATGATGTACTTTAGCAGTTCCTCGTAGGTTCCATACCGCTCATAGTTCTCCTGCACTGACCGGCCGGTTGGAACCGGGATGAAGATCTGGTAGGTATGGACACCGAGTTCTTTTCCCAGAGCCACAACCCGGTCAAGTTCAAGGGGGTTCGGCTCTATTACGGTCATATTAATCTGAACCCCGATACCCTCACTGACACAGGACCGGATAGCATTCACGGCCTTTTCCCATGCTCCCGGACATCCCCGGAACGTATCATGGACAACAGGATCTGCTGAGTCAATACTGAATGCAACACTGGAAATCCCGGAGTCCTTCAGGTGTTGAATGCTCTTTTCATCAAAGAGATATCCGCTGGTTCCCATTGCCATCTTCAGGCCAAGGCTGGTTCCGTATCTGGCTATCTCGAAGAGATCTTCCCGCATCATCGGTTCTCCCCCGCTCAGAATAACCACTGGATTACCGGTCGCCTTAATCTGATCAAGGATGCCAAATGCCTCGGTGGTTGAGAGCGGGTCTGACACATCGCGTGTCCCGGC
>CAYWHV010000594.1:0-1915 GCA_964458045.1 uncultured Methanospirillum sp. | reverse complement strand
ATCTCAGGAAGATCCGGCAGACAATCGTCTGACAAAAAATTTCATTGATATAGTAAGTGTTAATCTCTACCATTTGGGCCACAAATGCTTCGATTATATAAATAACACATATAATTGCTGTGAGAGTGAGATGTCACATCAATCTAGCTACTCATCCGGAGCCGTGAAGAGATCCCGGACCATCTTCACCGCACACAGGTCACCACACATCGAGCAGGTCTCCTTTTCCGGATCACGGTCATGGATACTCTTTGCCACTTCAGGGAACAATGAGAGACTGAACTGTTTCTCCCAGTCCAGTTCCTGACGGGCTTTTCCCATCATAATCTCACGGCCCCGTGCATCCTCCCTGCCGGCAAGCAGATCCCCTACATGGGCGGCGAGAACTGAGGCCCTGGTCCCTTCAATAATATCATGAACCCGGGGAAGGGCGAGGTGTTCACTTGGCGATACCATGCACAGGAAATTTGCGCCATATTTGCATGCAATAGCACCACCAATTGCACCGACCACATGATCATACCCTGAGGCAATATCGGTGACCAGGGGACCGAGCAGATAGAGGGGAGCATGATCTGTCAGTTCCTTGATCATCCGGACATTGTATCCAATCTGTTCAAGGGGCATGTGACCCGGACCTTCAATCATCCGGGGGATCCCACGATGATGAGCACGTCGTGCGAGTCGGCCAAGGTTCAGGTATTCAACCGTCTTTGCCTCACGGGAAGCATCTTCATGACAGCCCGGACGCATCCCATCCCCAAGGCTGACCACAACCTGGTTCTCAGCCAGTATCTCACACAGATAGTCAAATTCACTCCAGAGAGGATTTTCTTCTTCCCGTGCAGCCATCATCGCGACATGGAATGCCCCGCCCCGGGACACAACCCCCATCCGGCGCGGATCTTCCCGAAGTGAACGCAGCACATCCTGATTGACCCCGCAATGCAGGGTGAGAAAGTCTACTCCGTCCTTACAGTGCTCGCGGATAACAGTAAACAAGAGATCTGCATCAACATCACGAACCGAACCCGCCCTTCTGACTGCCTCATAGATCGGCACGGTCCCAATCGGTACCGGAGATGAGAGAATGATTCGGCGGATAGCAGGCAGATCACCTCCTGTCGAGAGATCCATCAGGGAATGGGCACCATTGTGCACCGCAGCCTCTGCTTTCTCCTTTTCAAGGGCAGGGTCACAGAGATCCTGGGACGTGCCGACATTGACATTGACCTTGACCCGGCATCCTTCACCGATGGCACAGGGTGGGTGAGGTCTTCGTGGATTTTGGGGAACTACCACCCTCCCCGTCTGTATCAGTCTGACGAGCCGGTCCTTTTCTATTGATTCGGCCGCCCTAATTGCATTCAGAACAGATGTATCAGGAAGGGAATATCGGGTATGTACCATATCCTACTTGTTGTATGCAGGGGAATATGATAGTCACATGGCAGTAAAATTCATCCCGGGAAGAGGGATGTATGCAAACGCCTATGTTGCACGGGGAACGGTTCTGGTTGATGCCGGTGTGACCCCGATGGCAATAGAGGCGCATCGGAATACAATCACCCATATCATCCTGACCCATTGTCATTTTGATCATATCGCCTACCTTCCGGCATTACAGAAGATGACCGGGGCAAAGATCTGTATTCATGAAGCTGACGCAGAAGGGCTCAAAAATGACAACCTCAGCCTTGCAATGCATTTCGGGGAACACTCACCCGGGATCACCCCGGATATCATCCTGCATGGGGGGGAAGTGATCGAAGGATATGAAATAATTCACACTCCAGGCCATACACCAGGAAGCATCTGCCTGTATGACAGAGCATCAGAAGAACTTATCTCCGGGGATACCGTCTTTTCTGCCGGGGCATTTGGACGGTACGCCTTTCCCGGAGGAAGCCGGAGC
>CAYWHV010000593.1:0-1923 GCA_964458045.1 uncultured Methanospirillum sp. | reverse complement strand
ACAGATCAGCAGGAATGAATATGCTAAGATTACCTGATGAAAACGGCCCTGGTTTTCTGAATCAGGAAGATCCGGTATATGTTCCCGCCACCATCTCATTTCAGAACGAAACCTGGGATCATGTTGGAATCAGATATAAAGGAGTAAATTCCCTGATGACTGCATGGAGCGAGGGAATCGGGAAGATATCCCTGAAAGTGGATATGGATCACTATGAGGATGACTTTCCTGATACAAAAAATCAGAAATTTTTCGGGTTTAAAGAACTGAATCTGCAATCCGGAATGTCAGATGCATCTGTCATACGAGAGAAACTGGCCCCTGAAATTTTTCAGGATGCAGGAGTGGTCGCCCCGGAGACTGCTTTTTACAAGGTATATATCGATAAAGGAGACGCCTTTGAATACTTCGACCTCTATACCCTCGATGAAAGCATCGATGATACGGTTATAGAAACCCGGTTCTCAAACGGAACCGGAAATCTCTATAAACCGGAGGAAGAAGGTGCAACCTTTGCATTCGGAAAACTCAATCTATCTCACTTTGAGAAGAAAACCAATGAAGATGAAGATGATTACTCTGACATCGAACAGCTCTACACTATCCTTCATTCAGAGACACGAACCGAAAACCCCGAATTATGGCGATCAGACCTCGGGTCAATCCTTGATGTCTCTGAGTTTCTTACCTGGCTTGCAACCAATACTCTCATCAAGAACTGGGACACGTATGGAGGAAATGCACGGAATTATTACCTGTATAATAATCCGGATACCGGGACATTCAGCTGGATCCCCTGGGATAACAATTATGCATTCATGGATGGTATGGGGAAAAACTTCGGAGATGGTGGTCCTGTCGGGATGAATAAAACACCGGATTTTGGGTTTGCACCGCCTGAAGGGATAAACATGACCATGCCTGACATGCAGGTACCCGGACAAGAGTGGGGACCGGATGGAATGAATAATCCGAACCAGCCCGGATTTATGCCACCTGGAGGTATGAATATGACCATGCCAGGAATGGATGGGCAATTTGGCCCAGGTATGGGAATGGGAGGCAGTGTATCCTTTTCAATGGAGAACGTGACCGACAGATGGCCACTCATCAGGTACCTTATGGATGATCCCGAATACCATGCAGAATATGTTGATATTCTGAAAAGAGTGGCTGAATCCAGTTTTGATCCAGAAAAGCTGGAAGAGATCTGTGATCAGTACCATGATATCATTGCATCATCTGTAATCGGACCGGATGGTGAACGCGAAGGATATACTTATCTTACGAATGAATCAGATTTTGATGCTGCTTTTGCAGAGTTGAAGGCCCATATCAGATCCCAATACGAAAAAGCAATGGAGTATGTAGATTCCCAATCTGATACATAATCCTCTTCTTTTTTTGCTTATACTCACTCTTTCGAAGAAAATAATCATCGACACCCTTTTCTTCTAAAAAAAGACATTAATTCTGATAAGATTGGATTCTGAATCTTCACTGAAGTGGAAAATCTTCAATATTATCGATGATACTGATCATGAATCCAAACCTGACCGGTTTTTTGATTTCCTCATAATAACTCTTGTTTTAGTTAATGTAGCCCTCATCTTCCTGGAATCTTACAAATCAATCTATGAAGAATTCCGGGAAATCGCTACTTTTATTGAGATTATTACGGTTCTGGTCTTTACCATTGAATATATTTTGAGAATCTGGACATGTACCTGTTACAAGGACTATCGTGATCCGGTGAAGGGAAGGCTCAAATATGCATGTACTATTTACATGATTATCGACCTTATCGCAATTCTTCCCTTTTACGTAGCACTCCTTTTCCCATTTCATCCAAGGGTCGTTCAGTTCTGTAGACTATGCAGAATCTTCAGGATATTCAAACTCCTACGTTATTACAGTACTGTT
>CAYWHV010000592.1:0-1928 GCA_964458045.1 uncultured Methanospirillum sp. | reverse complement strand
GTCGCGATCTGGACTGGAACAGGCAGTTTTCCCTTTCATTGTTTACTGAACGGGCTCGTGAGATCCACGAACGTGACGGGAATCAGGAGACCTGCTCGATGTGTGGTGACCTGTGTGCAGTGAAGATGGTCCGGGATCTCTTTACGGCTCCGGGTGGTGATGGAACAGAGTGAGTGGGGATGAGATCTAATATTGTGGAGAAGTATCCCTATGGATGAAGATCAGATTCGTAAGATCGTGGCGGAAGGAGAAGGATTAGGCAGGGAGTTCAAATCAGAACTTCACCGTCTCCAGACTGATGATGATATTGTATCTGATATTGTTGCAATGGCTAACACAGAAGGGGGTGTGTTACTTCTCGGAGTTGAAGATGATGGGACAATTACCGGGACTCCCAACCGAAAAGGGGCAGATATCGATCCGGTTAAAATAAAAGCCACGATATACACAAAAACAGTTCCGAATATCAATACACGGGTTACCAGGCAGATCCTTGATGATGTGCAGGTTCTTGCTATCGAGGTAGATCCATATCCTGAAATTTGTTCAACCAGCCAGGGAAAAGCGTTTCACCGGGTCATAGATACCCAGGGCAAGCCCCAATCAGCTCCATTTTACCCTCGTGACCATATTTCACGACGAATCCACATTCAGACCCTGGATCTGACAAAGGAACTCGTCGATACTCTCTCGTTTGATGCATTTGATCCGATAGCATTTGTCTGGATTCGCCGGATTATTCAAGCCCGAAAAGGTGATCCGATTCTTCTTGAGCTTTCTGATGAAGAACTTGCAAAAGCCCTTACTCTTGTCGAGACAAAGGAGGGTGAACTTATCCCCAATTACTTCGTGCTTATTATTTTTGGTAGGGAGGATGTTATCCGTAAAAATCTCCCCTACCATGAAATATTTTTCCAGGTCATCGATGGGGGTGGTAATGTCCGGGTGAATGATGTGTTTCATGGCCCTCTTGCGATAATTCTCCCGGAGATTGAGGATCGGTTCTCTGCTAGGAATACTGAACGGGAGGTGACGGTTGGACTGTTTCGGGTTCCGATTCCTGATTATTCTGCTGAAGGATTCAGAGAAGCGATGATGAATGCAATCCTTCACCGGGATTATGCGAAGCAAGGGTCAGTGTTTATTCAATGGCAGGCTGACCATCTCCTCATAACCAATCCGGGAGGATTCCCAGAAGGTGTCACTCTGGATAATCTCCTGGTGCATGAACCCAAGCCTCGGAATCCCAAACTTGCGGAGATTTTCAGGAGGATTGGACTTGTTGAGACAACCGGCCGGGGCGTGGACAAGATCTTTATGGGGCAGATCACGTATGGCCGACCTGCCCCGGATTATTCCCGGACTGATGCAGATTCGGTGAGGGTTGTTCTTCCAGGTGGTGAATCATCCCTGAAATTTGCGGCCTTAATTTTTGAACAGGACCGGAACGGGAAGTCCCTGACTCTGGATGAGCTCCTCATTTTGAATGCTCTCTATTCAGAGCGCAGAATCACGACCCATGAAGCAGGTTTGCTAACACAAAAAGGAACTAATGCAGCAAAATCAACACTTGAGTGGCTTGTTGAACGAGGACTTGTTCAGGGAGTAGGGGAAAAAGGTGGCAGACATTATATGCTGTCATCCCAGGTGTATAAGCAATTAAATGAGTCATCTGAATATGTCCGGGCAAAAGGCGTAGATCGGATTCAACAGGAGCAAATGGTGATTTCATGGTTCAAAGTTCACCCCCGGATAACCAGGGCGGATGTGATGGATCTCTGCTCGCTGTCAAAAAGTCAGGCAACCCGGCTTCTTCAATCCATGACTGAAAAATACCAAGAGATGCAACAGGAAGGGAGTGGCAAATATACTTACTATGTTTGGAGAGAGGGATGATACGACCGATCTTACGACCGTTTACGTTCGCG
>CAYWHV010000591.1:0-1929 GCA_964458045.1 uncultured Methanospirillum sp. | reverse complement strand
CAAATCGTGTGGGATGAGAATCAATGGAAGATTAGCCCTGGGATCCTTGGATTGACTCTGGTATATGTATGTTTTCTTTCGGAAGACGGTCGTATCCCCCTGTACAAGATCCCTGACAAATTACGCGATTTAGATCTTTTTCTGCTATTAAATGAACCCCTTCATCCGGATGACTTTTCCGATGATCAGTTTGCAACGTTGCTCGAACGATTTGGAGGAATTGGTCATCAAAAGTTTTTATCCGGGATAATAAGCCAGGTATACAATTTGTTTGACATCCCAAAAAGTTATGATCTCCATAGTGACACGACATCTCACATCATGTATGGGGCATATGAGGTCTGTGACATCGAAGGGTTCAATGATCTCGTAATCACCTGGGGCCATAGTAAGGATCGACGCCCGGACAGAAAACAGATAAAAACAGGGCTTGTAGTAGATGGAAATGGCGTAATCCGGCAAGTTACAGTTCTCGATGGTAATGAATCCGATAGTACATGGAATGCCAATTCAATACAGGATCTCAAGAAACAACTTGGTGATGAGACTGAATTGAATGTATACATTGCAGACTCCAAACTGGTCAGCCTCCCGAATTTGAAGAAAATAAACGACGGAGAAAAAGTTTTGAAATTTATATCCCTCGTACCAGCAAATTTCTACCAAAAGGTCTCTGCAAAAATTCGAAAACAGGCATATGAATCAGATTCATGGGAAAATGTCGGCAAATGCTGCGAAAATGAAAACTTCAAAGATCGTGCAGAATATGCACTCATCGGTTTTACTGAAGATATTGAAGGGAAAAAATATCGCCTTATCGCAGTTAAATCAACCAGAACTGTGAAGAATGTTGAACATAAGGTTCAAACTGAGAAAAGTGATCTTATCACTCTTGCAGAAAAAGCATTTCCAGAGGATTTCAAGTGTCTCCCCGATGCAGAAGCAGCAGTCAGAAAATTTCAAAAAACAAAAAAAACAGCGCTATTTCATATCGTTTTGGATATTGTTCCAGTCGAGAAAGAAAAGAAATTTCGTGGGCGTAAGCCAAAGGGGGGTAGACCAAAGGAGTTTTTAACTGAATACAGGGTGGTAATCAAAGAGGTTATTCCTGATAAGGGCAAAATTGAAGCACTAAAGCGAAAAGAGGGCTCTTTTGTTCTTATTACAAATGTACCCGAAGAGGAACTAACTGACCGTGATGTGCTGATTAAGTACAAAAAACAGGGAGTTGTTGAACGTTCCTTTAGTAGATTAAAGCGCCCAATGATGGCAGATACAATCTTTTTGAAAACACCGAAACGAATCGAAGCGTTGTTGGGGTTTGTGTATATTGCACTTATGTTCCAGTCCATAATCCAGGCTATTGCCAGGTATAGGGCGATGAAAATTCCAAATCTTCCGAAAATTAAGTATGCTAAAAGAAAGTTAGAGAATCCGACGTATGAACTTATAGCCTATTTACTGGAGCCTTTCGTTCTTATTTCAGCCGAAAAACCGATTGAAATAAGTTGTAAAGTACCTGAAATTGAGGAATATATGGAGTTATTTCTGTATCTGATTGATGCACAGGATTGTTGATAGAAAAAGTGGGGTAATCGGTAGTCATACCTGTTGATTTATATAGTAGAAAAAGTTGGCTGTAATTTATCTGGATAACTTCGCCGAAACCATGACCTGATCAGAAATATTTCTGAATCAGGCACGGAGTATTAAAATAGTGGAAATTTTCGCGGTTTCGTGTTTAGGGGTCCGAAATCTGTGTTCCCGGAAGTACGGATTGACCACATTCACACAGAGTTGGCAGGCATGACTCTTCTTCTGTTTTTCCAGGCATATATCCGGATTCTGTTCACGAATCAGCCGTATGTTCTTAATCAGTTCTATCGATTTTTTTAATACCGGGAGTCCAGGAAGAACCTGAGCCAAAGA
>CAYWHV010000590.1:0-1937 GCA_964458045.1 uncultured Methanospirillum sp. | reverse complement strand
GCAGTATCAGAAGTAATCGGAGAGATATTAATGGTCGCCCTTGTGGTTGCCCTGGCATCCATTGTCTCAGCCTTTCTGATGGGCCTTATCGGGTCGGTCCCCGATACATCATTTACTGCGTTTAAAGCCGACCCAATCTACAATAATACCACAAAGACGATAGATGCGGTCAGTATCCTGTGTATGGCAGGTGAAGGGATCAGCGGACGATCAGGAGGAAGTGCCGGTCCGGGAGCAGGAAATGAACTCAAAGATATGAATATTCATATCTCCCCTCCAGATGGATCCAGTCATACCGTCTCACTGTGTGCAGCGATTGGATCTGATCCGTTCAGAGTAGGGCCGGGGACCCAGATATTCATCGTAAAACGAGGAGGAACATACTTTTTTGTGAATAATCCGGGCCAGAGTGGGTGTGGTGATGGTGGCGGGGGCAACCAGGAGTTGAAACCTCATGGGCTGTGGACGATAACTATTGCAGATACTCTGAAATCCAATATGGTCGTGTATAAAGGGGATATCTGGTTATAATTTTTTTTTGGATTCGTTGAGGAACGAGCCCTTTTATCAAAAGAGAAGGGTTTGTAGTAACTTTATAGGTCATAGTCCCGATCCCGCATATTTCTGATGAGAATAGTAGGATCTTCATACTCATCAATATGGGATGCAATTCGAACCATTGCTTCCTCAAGCGTTACAGGACACGTAATTTTTGATAAGGTCAGAGCGAGTAGTAAATCCACTGAATTACAATACATAGATTTTACTCCAGATTCCTCTGAGAACAACTTCATGGTATTGATCAATAAATGATTGTTCAATTCTTAAATCCATAGGTCTTAAGCGCCTTCCGAATTTCCTTTGTCAGAAACATCAATTCAATTTAAAGAAGTAGAAACAGATGCCGAAATACTGAACATTCAAGGCATTGGGAATATTTTTCATCATATGCAGTAGTTATTGATTCGGGTGAATGGTAATATAATCTGGAAGATGCATACTATTATTTTTAGGAATACATCACACTCATTCAACCATTATAACGGAATTTCAAACATGGAAATATCTGAAGAAGTAATAGACGGGATTCGAGAATTAATCACTATAGGAGTCGGTCATTCAGCCGGAATGATAAACGAACTAACCAACGCTCATGTTACCCTGACGGTCCCTGAAGTCAGGATATTTGATATAAACAATCAGACCACCCCATCTGCCCTGGATGTCACCGATCCTGATGAATCATCCCAGGTAATTCTCTCATTCTCCGGAGAATATACCGGATCACTCAGCCTTATCATCCCGTATAAAAGTGCAATTCACCTCGTTGTTCTCCTGACCGGGGAGGAGGGCTCTCCGGATGAGATGGATGCACTCAGGGTTGAAACCCTCATTGAAGTCGGGAACGTTATCATCAGTTCGGTTATGAGCTCATTCTCCATTCTCCTTTCGTCTCATCTCACCTTTCTCTACCCGGTGTACCGGACCGGAAGATGGGTAGAGAACTCCCTGATCATCAACTCTCATCCAAAGATCGGAATACTTGCCAGAACGAAATTCCAGATCCAGGACCGCGAGATTGAGGGTTTTTTATTCTTCTCAATAACATCAGAATCATTTGACCATATGCAGCGTACTATTCTGCAGATCATGGAGAGGGGGCTATGACTTCTGATTATGCATCCATCATCTCCCAAAGCCTCAATGCCCTGCCGGTGGGCATCTGTATCATCAGAGAGGATCATACCATCTCATTCTGGAACCGGACCATCGAGACATGGACTGGTATCAGCCCGGCCCAGGCAGAGGGACGGATTCTTGAGGATATCATCCCGGAATTTGGAAAGCATCATGAAAAATCACGGCTCAAAGTCGTATTCAAGGGGGGTGGACCGGTCATCCTCTCATCACGGTTTCATCCAAGAATTTTCCCACTG
>CAYWHV010000589.1:0-1944 GCA_964458045.1 uncultured Methanospirillum sp. | reverse complement strand
AGTGGTCGGTCATCCGGCAGACCTCTTCCGCGAGCTCAGCGTCCGTCAGCAGATAACGGCTCTTCTCCTCCTCGGGGATAAAGGCCGAGTCATGCGGGATGTGCAGGATGATGTGGTTTTGGGTGTTCATAGGTTTTCCCCCCTTTCGGTGAAGATCCGCTTGGCACAAGCGGGGAGTGCCTGCGCCGCGAATCAATTGGAAATATATAGCAAATCAGTTGGGAGTCAGTGGTTAGGGTCAAAACCAGACCCGGATCCCGGCTCAGGGGCATAACGGGAAGACGACAGGGGCTGGTTATTCAGATCCTATGCCAATTGATTTGCCATTGATTCCCTACTGACTCCCCAACTGACTGCCAGGCGGATGCAGTCTCCGCCAGTCCCTACTCCGGTTCCTTTTCGAACAGCGGACCAAGGATCACATTGAAGATATATTCCGAGCCGACGTAAAACTTGTTAATTTTCATAAACCGGGCGGCTGCGGTTTTCATGTCCCCGTCGAATTTTGTGCTCCAGACCTCGCAGCTTGTCCAGGTCTTGTTGCATTTGCCCCATACTTTGAGGCATTGCGGATCATCAGGGGAGAGCTCGAAGTAGTATTCCTCGGAATAGGGGGTGATGTCGTCCCAGATCCCCAGGGTGCAGATGAGTATGCCGTCCGTCGGGCCGTTTTCGAGTTCCTTGAGGCGCTGTTCTGATTCCCTACGCCATTTTTCCTGCTGGATCCTTTTTTCTTCCTCTTCCCTAATCCGGTAATCTCTGATCCTTTTCCTGCTCTCCCAGAGGAGCCTGGCGAGGCCGCTCCGCAGTTCTTTCTTTAACGCTTTCGTATCATCCGTCTTTACTGTGTGCCATACTCCCGAATGGCCGGGCATGTTCGCGTCCCATGGCTTAAGGTCTATAAGTATGTGGTCGCAGTCCCGCGCTACATCGTTGAAGAAATTATAGTAAGCCTCCAGGTCATTCCTGTTCCAGATATCCCTTACACCGCACCAATCCATCAGTTCGTAGGCAACTTCGCAGTCGTCTGCCGATACGATTTTCCTCCACATATTATTCCCCTCCCATTGGTGAAAGTTCCGTTGATGAAACAGCCTTTGTCTCGTCTTCATTTCTGCAAGGCTTTCCGAACCACGCGAGCTCCTTTTCCATGACAGACTTGTTTGCGTTGTATTCCCCGTATCTCGGGCTACGTATGTTGAATGGCAGCCGGTCATCGGGCTGACGGATCTTATTGAGGAGCCTTGCCAGCATTGTATTGAATGGACCGGCGAGATCCGGCCGGTCTTCTGAAATGCGCTTGCATATTTCTTCGGACCTTCCTTCAAGCAGCCATCTTTCAAATCCCAGGTCAGAGAAATCATCGCTCCTGATGTCGAGCCAGGCGCATATGAACTTCTTCAGGACGGAGCCGAAAGGAAGGCGCGGCAGGTCTTTGTAAAGGTAGAAGATCTCGTTCGGCTTACGGTCGTCGTCGATGATGCTGAGTAAGGCCTTAGTGATCTTCTCATTTTCTTTCCTGTACTCTTCAAGTTTTTTAAAATGTCCGGACTCCCATTGCCTGATCAGGTCGTCTGTCGGGGTCAGGCGTATTTTCGCTCCGAGAAGGTCAAGTACGCCCTGGAGCAGAGATATGTCTGCCATATCGTTTATGCACACGGCAAATTCCTCTATGTCAGGCTTTTCATGGCTGCCGGCCAGTATCACATTTAACTCGAGCTCGGCTGTTGCGGTCGGGCCGTCTTTTCCCCCGGAAATAACTATGTTCCTCTCGTATATGATCGGGTCGGTAAAGTAGTATCTGTTACCCGGCAGGTCCTGCGATACGCACTCTTCTTCTATCGGGCCTTTTAAAAAATCATCGGTCTTCCACTTGCCGAGCGCGTCGGACAGCAGATCCCACGCTGCCCTGTATTTTTTCGGCCCCTGTGAAAAGAGGAGCCC
>CAYWHV010000588.1:0-1945 GCA_964458045.1 uncultured Methanospirillum sp. | reverse complement strand
TCAAGTATACTTAATTTTCCGATCGTAATAACGGACTGTCTCCGAAGATCGAGATCTGATTATACGACAAAGGTCTGAAAGACACTCAAAAATGAGAAATTTTAATCGTTATGCACTAATGCCCAGTAATCCATCGAGAGTTCACAAACAACAAAAGAGAGGATCATGACCAGCGAGTCATAATCAAAATATCTGATTTACACTTTCCGAATGTGGTAATGGTGCCAGATCTTACAGGCCCCTTCATGACTGACCATGCACGGCCCGACCGGTGTCCGTGGGGTACACGTCTTATCAAAGAGTTTACAATCAACCGGAGTTGCAATACCCCGGAGAATCTTATCACAAATACATCCGGCTTGTTTCTTCGTCGGTTTAATCGTTACATTAAACTTTTTCTGGGCATCCCATGCAGAAAACTCCTCACGAAGCCTGAGTCCTGACTGAGGAATGACCGGAAATCCCCGCCACTCAACATCACATGGCTCAAAGACCATATTCATCACCGACATGGCTTTTGGATTGCCCTCCTCATTCACTACACGTGGATAGGCATTATCGACCCGTGCAGATCCTTCCCGTACTTGCTGGACCAGCATAAGAAGACCGAGCAAAATATCATCAGGCTCAAAACCTGCAACAACCTGGGGGACAGCAAATTTTCGGTAGTCTTCAAGACCGGTAACGGTCAGAACATGACCGGGAAGGAGAAATCCATGCAATGCAGCCTCTCCCTGGGATAACAGCCACTCCATTGCCGGGGGAACCAGACGGTGACAACTTAAGATGGAGAAATTTTTGGGTGGAGATGTCAGAAGCATTGCTGCCACGGTCGGTGCAGTTGTTTCAAATCCGACAGAGATAAAAACTACTTCTTTGTCAGTATTCTTTGCTATCTCAATTGCCTTATGGACACCCTGAACAATACGAACGTCAGCCCCTGAGCTCTCCAGTGAACCATTCGAACCTGGCACCCTGAGCAGGTCCCCATATGTTGCAATAATGCACCCTTTTTCGGCAAACTCAAGGGCAGCATCTATCTCTCCCTGCGGAGTAATACAGACCGGACATCCGGGACCCATCACTATCTTCAGATTCTTAGGGAGAAGACTTCGGATACCATGACGTGCAATAGCGGCCTCATGCGTTCCGCATACATGCATAAACGTAAGATCACGGTCTGTCAGTTCGTGAATTTTCTCTGCAATCGGATTCTTCCCGGCCATAAATCTCTCAAATGTCAACCTGAAACGTGAAAAAGATGCCCATTAAACATCCTGTCAGATCTGATATACACAGGAAATAGAAAGGACGTACCTGAACAGTCATAGAGGAGAACCCTCATACCAGTAAGTATGTTCTCCCGCTCGGTCTTCAGACAAGATTTCAAATCTGCCCTTGAAGAGGCACTTGACCGCCGTCAGATGAGCCTGAAGGAACTTGCAGAACTTGCGGGGATCCCTCCTGCGACCCTGTACAAGATAACATCTGGGGAACGCGATCCACGGTTGTCCACCGTCCGGGCCATTGTGCAGGCTCTTGAACCCTATGACCAGGATATGATCGGGATCATTGCGGCAAAATTTCTCCTTGATGAAATTGGTGCCGGAACTATCGATAGGAACGGGAGGAGAATCAAGATCAAGGGATATACTGCCAACACCATGGAAGACTGTATCGTTGCAGCGGTTCGGGCAGAAAAAGAGGGAGCCGGGGGTATCATCTGCGCACCTATCCTTGCCACTCTGATAGAACGGATCGTTGATATCCCGGTTGTTATCGTAAGACCGGACAGCCGGACCTTCCAGGAAGCGATTGAGGTCTTATGTAAAAGAATAGAGTAAAAATCAGGGAGTTACCTGATTCTTCTCATAAAAAGTAATGAATTCTTTCTGGAATGAGGATGCTGATGCAAGCAGATCAGGATACATCTCATTCATTGCAG
>CAYWHV010000587.1:0-1945 GCA_964458045.1 uncultured Methanospirillum sp. | reverse complement strand
TCATGATAAATCATGATAATTAGGGTAACTTTAAATTCCTGCAATCGAATCTGTAAAGTACGCTGATGGAGGTCTCATAATGCCATCACACATAAAATTTAGAGAGAAGTACAACGAGACGCAGTCGCGGCTTATTACCTATCTCAGAAAAGGGCTCGAATCCGGAAGACATTACTTCAAGTCCAAGTATATTGCGAAAGATTTGGGGCTGTCTTCTAAGGAAGTGGGGACCAACATGGCAATTCTTGCAGATATCTGTCAGGAACTTACCATTGTCAAGTGGAGCTATTCAAACAGCACCACCTGGATGGTTTCCCCGGTAAAGAATTAAATCCTTTTTTCCCGCACGCATAAGTATGAAGGAGATTATTTCATTTGAATCAGAACTGGAATTTGTCGGAGACATTAATGAGTTTAAAGACTGCCTGATGTCACAGGACAACACCCAGCATGATCCCAAAGTCCTCTGGTTTAACATCGATGTTCCGAAAGGGCATGGACTTCAGCCAGGCGACCGGGTAAAAATCACGGTAGAAAAAGTCTGAATAAGAAACGTATGGAATATCCATACATTCACAATTCTTTTTATTAAACCGGTTATCAATCAGTTTTGTTCGTTCTTTTCGCAAGTTCTTCTTGTATCTTCTCACGGTTTGATTTGCGGATAAGGTAATACGCAATACCCAGGGACAATATGAGGAATCCAAGACCCATCAGGTGGAAATCGCTCACTTCTGAATCGAGAAGGATTACTTTTCGTGCTACTGCTGTCATCGCCACCATGACGATAACTTCCACGTGAATAACATTATCACGAAGATAGGTCAGGATTGACTCGAAAAACTCAATGCCGATGAGAACCAGGAGGAAATACCCGAATATCTGGATCATTTCATGACTCTCCAGGATATATCCGCCATCATCGACAAGAAATTTGAATACGATTATACTAAGATTGATGACCGAAACGACAAGAACGATGCCAAGCAGGATAAGAAGGACCAGGTACATGATCCGATGAAAGGTTTTGATGGAATCAATCATTTCTCACTGGTTGTTTTTCAAGGCAAAGAAAAATGCCGGCAATAAAAAATAGGTTATTTTTCCTTCAGGAAAAAGGCCGCGATGATCCCGATGATGGCCAGCACGGCAACAACCGGAAACACCCCAAGATACGAACCGGTTGCATCCCGGATGTATCCTGCTATCTGCGGTCCTGCGATTGCACCTGCTCCGTATGCAAGGAAGATAACTCCATAACATCGCGGATAGTCGCCGGTCCCGAAGAACCGGGCTGTAGACGCAGGGGCTATTGCAAGCCATCCGCCAAGACACCCCCAGAGCAGGGCAAAGGCAATGATGTAGACCGGGACTGACGGGGTTGATGCAAGGAGTAGTGATGCTCCTCCGATAAGGACAAATGAGAGGATTGCCGTATTCCGGGGGTTTATCTTATCGGTCAGTGCCCCGAAGACCGGCCGTCCTCCACCATTAAAGATGGCAAAGAACCCGACAAGCATGGTCCCGAGAGCTGCCTCAATCCCGACCACCTCTGATCCCACCGGTTTTGATATGGATATCGCCATGAGACCAGCCAGACAGCCGATGAAATAGCAGATCCAGAGAGCGTAGAACCGTCCGGACCTGACCATCTCCGGAAGGGCTGCAGAACAGGCACATGCGGCTGCAGCTGCCGATCCGGAAAAACCCTTCGGAGTCCAGTTTGGTGGAGGGAATTTAAACGGTATTGCCAGGAGGAGGGTCAGGATAACAAATGAGATGCCAAATATTCTGAACGTTCCCATTACACCGGTCATTCCGATTAAGACACCAGCCAGGTTTGCCGTGATAAATGCTGAGAACCCGAATCCCAGCAGGACAAGACCGACAGCAAATCCCCGCCGGTCAGGAAACCACCTGGCAGCCGCTGCAACCGGGGCACCAT
>CAYWHV010000586.1:0-1950 GCA_964458045.1 uncultured Methanospirillum sp. | reverse complement strand
GAAAGGAATATTCTCATTTATTGCATTGCTAAAAATTGGGATAATAGTAATTCTCATAAGAGTATGAAGATTAATCCAGAGTCTGCTACCTGACTTTGCCAGTGCAAAATAATAAGAGTGTTCTTAGTTAAGTTTGAATTACCCAAAATGCAGACAAAACTAAGAACCTATGAAATTGTGCCGAATGAAAATATATCCTTTCCCATCGGTACTATTTTCCTAGTTGATAAGCTGTATGAAGTCCTGAACTTTAGCGATATCTTCGGGAAACACAAGACGAGGGGTATCGATATCAATAGTCTGCTTCGAGCCCTCATCAGCTACAAATTGACGGATAACTTCAGCATCAAAAGATCTCACGAGTGGATCAACCGACCTGAAGTGCTTGAGGAATTTTCCCTCTGTTCCTTCAGTGAGAGAACACTTTACCGCGTCCTTGAAATTCTTGGTGCTAATCGGGAAGAAATCATCTCTGACATCCAGGATATCCTTTTTTCGCGGTACGATTTCGAGCATACCAACATCAACATGGACTGGACCAGCATTGTCCTTCATGGAAATGAGGCCCGGCTCGGTAAGTATGGATACAGCCGGGATCACCGTCCAGATAAAAAACAGATTACCGTTGGCGTTACAGAACTTTCCGACCCGATCAATATCCCAATTGGGATGACAATCGAACCTGGCAATCTCAATGATCAGACCCACTTCAAGAAGACATATCGGCAGTCAAGGAACCGGCTGAGAGAAGGATCCCTGGTAATATTTGATAAAGGAGCCAACAGTGTCATTAATACCCAGATGATCCGGGCAGACAATCTCCAGTACATCACCGGAAAGAAGCTCAACAAGAGCGATGACAAGATCATAGCTGAGTTTGAATCCGATAACCCTCAGGTTATTGATAAGGAATCAGGAATTAGCGGAATTAAAATAGAGAAGCCAAACAGTACAAATTATCTCTACTTCTCAGAAAAGCTGCAGAAAGAGCAACTGGAATCCAGAGCCCGAAAAGTGGTTCGGGAGATAACAGAAGCAAAGGTCATTCAGGAGAGTATTGGCAAGAATAAGGCCCTTCCAAAACGATTCAGGATAAATAATCTTCTTGTTGAGGTGGACTACTCTATCCAGACTAAGTTGATTGAACTCTCTGAAGATGATGCCGTCAAGCTTCTTGAAGAAAAGTTCATCACAGGGAGAGAGGGATTTTTCTGTCTGAAATCGAGTAAGAATTTGACACTTACTGAAGCTCTTCTGACCTATCGGAAAAAGGACTCAAATGAAGATATTCAACTCTCTTAAGAACGAAATTGAGATCAAACCATTATGCGTCTGGACCGATAAAGTATTTACGGGGCGCTAATCATTGGATTTATCGCACAAGTATTTGTCTTACTGATCCGATTTGAGATCCCGGAACTGATGCATACATCAACGAAATTCATCAAACCGGCGCCATCGAATGTGACAGTTACGGTTGATTCGTGGATGAGGAAGACAAAAAGGTTCATTCACTCCAATTTTGATGCCATTAACACCATGATTTTGGACTATAATTGGGGGATCACATGACGTTTTGATGGAAAAATCCCCAACTGTCAAATACCAATATCCGATGAAAATCTGGTAAATGTGTTATCACGATAGTGGATGAGCTCATTGACTATCTGAAGTCAAAGTGGCAAACTTGGGTTAAATGAATTTTAAGATCTGATCCATAATAGGGGTTTTATTTAACCCTTTATTGAAATAACCTAAATGTATTGGTGAAATTGGACTAAGTCGATTATCAACATTTCCAATTACATAATAATTATATATTGCATTAATTCTGGGGTTTTTTGTGCATATCGGATGAATATTTTCAGCTAACCAGTGTAAATAAATTTCGAGAATCACTGATAAATTGCTCCGATCTCCTATCCATTCTTTCTGAACCATTATATAATC
>CAYWHV010000585.1:0-1956 GCA_964458045.1 uncultured Methanospirillum sp. | reverse complement strand
CTTCGGGCATATTTACGATTAGAAGTCAATAATTTTTTGAATGGTATTACTCCGTACAATGCTCAATGGCAAATCACAAAAGTTGGAATTTCAGAATATATTCAGAACCCAAAATATGCGCTATAATTTTTTAGAGGTTGTTCTGCGTAACTCCTACTGAGAATTGAAATACTCAAAAAATATTGTATGTGGATATTATCTTCAACGAATGGATTCGATGACCCGGTTTTGAAATATTAATTGTAAAAAGTTAATCATTTCTGCCTGAAAAAGCCAGATCCCTGTTCTTTTTTGCCATTGTATTTCCGGGATCTAACTTCAGCGCCTTTTCATATGCCTGGATAGCTTCTTCAATACGGCCAAGATAGTATAGTGCTATCCCCTTGTTGTTCCAGGCATATGCTAATTCTGGGTCTATCTTCAGTGCCCTGTCATATGCCAGAAGTGCTTCTTCATAACGCCCAAGGTTTCATAAAACGTAACCTTTTCCATTCCATGCATAGGCAAAATCCGGATCTATCTCCAGGGCCTTTTCGTATGCCTTAACTGCTTCTTCATATCGATTAAGACCTTGGAAGGCATTCCCTTTCCCGTTCCAAGCGCTGGCATCTTTCTGGTTTAACTTCAGTGCCTGATCAAATGCACGAATGGCTTCTTCGTTCCGACCAAGGTTGTGTAAGGCATACCCCTTGTTATTCCATGGACTTGCAAATTCAGAGTCTAAGTTCAATGCTTTATCTAATGCCTGGATAGCTTCTTCATTACGACCAAGATAATACAATGCCGCCCCTTTACTGTTCCAGGCCTTTCCAAACTCCGGGTCAATATTCAATGCATTATCTAATGCCCGGATTGCTTCATCATAACGCTCAAGGTTTCCTAAGGCAAATCCTTTATAAAACCATGCATCTGAATTTTCCGGATTAATGCTGATTGCCCGTTCTGTTTCAGAGAGGAGAAGATCATACTGTCCAGTCTCACTCAGTATCAGAAAAAAACCTTCCCATGCATCATTATTGGTCTGATCCTGTTCGATGGCCCGAACAAACGCGTCTTCTGCTGCTATCCAGTTTTCTACCTTCATCTGGGCCTTCCCAATATTTACCCATGATTCGGCATCCTGAGGGTTAGCCTGTACCGCTTCTTCCTTTTCGATGATGAATGAAGGGATATCCGGGATGTCTGCAACATAGGTTTCCAGATTAACGATGAGGATATCCCCTGAGAAGAGTCCTTTACTCTTATCCGCCGATAGCGGAGTGATACAGAGAAGGAGAATGATCAGAATGGAAATGAAAGATTTCATGATTTAATAATTTTTTTGGGGATTTCATATACTCATTTCGGTTTAGTTATCACTCATAATAATGAAAAATTGAGATCTATTATTTTACTGGATTTCAACAAATTTTGCTTTTGGTGCAGAAGTAATTGTTCCCTTTTCTGATTTTTTGGATAGAATATTACCATCTTGTCGGTTACCTGAACATTGATAACTATTCATTTTCAGGTGATAAGTTCCGCTGCCCAATCTGGCATATATCATGAGATAATATGTAGATTTTGTAGTTGGAGAATCAATGGAAATAAAAGAATCTGGTCCATATGCGAAAAATTCTGTATTACATGATTCATCTTTTGGATTACAATCTTTAAATGCATAAAGATCAAAGGTTGGTTGATTTCCAGAGGTTTGTAGAATCCATTCAATATTCGTACGGCCATCACTAGGAATGAAATAACCATATAATATTGCTTCTCCTTCCTTTAATTCACCAGACCTAATATCCGTCTTATAAACGTTACATGGAGCAGTGTAAGTCGGCGTTGGTTTCGGTAGGTTGGCTGGCAGGGCTGTGGCATCAGGAGTTGATATTTGTGCTGGCACTGTCGTTGGTGAAATTGTTGTCTCTGCAGATACTGATTCAGACTCAATCTCTGGTAGAGGAGAAATCA
>CAYWHV010000584.1:0-1957 GCA_964458045.1 uncultured Methanospirillum sp. | reverse complement strand
CGGCGATAGACTTTCTCGAATTTTATTGAGAAGTAATGCTTTTCAGCATGTAACACATCATGGGCAAACGTGTTGTAGCTCTCATTTAAGACCGCTTCAATCTCTCTGGCTTTGGTAATGGTCTCTTCAAGAGACGTCGCCGGTAACTGAATCATGCAGGAGTCAGTATCTCCATATATAACACTATATCCCATATTTTCGATAGTGTTCCGGGTATGTTCGATGATAGCCCGCCCGACAGAAGTGACCGCAGATCCAATCTCCCGGTCATAAAGCCTGAACCGTGAATACCCGCTCACTCCATAATAGGTATTCATAATGACCTTGATGACATTCTGCTGCATGTCATAGAGCTGGTATTCCTGGGAGCCAAAGGGGTATTCATTCCGTTTGTTCTTCTTCAGATCCCGTTCCTGCAAGAGCTCACTGATGATGCTCCGGGTTAGACCATCCGGTTTTGAACGAAACTTAATCCCATTTGGTGCGGTGAGATCACCATTGGGATCTTTTGTCTCTGGTGAGGCGTTGATAGTCATCATCGCCATCGGGTACAGGGATTTCAGATCAAGGACAACCACGTTCTCTCTGATACCGGAACTTGGTTCAAAAACTGTAGCCCCTTCGAATTCATCACCCGGACTATAACCTTTCGATGGCAGGATGAATTTTCCATGTGCCTTTCGGAGGATATAGATGTCAATGACATTTGAGGAGTTCAGGGTCCGGTCAAGAGGGCACCCGACATACTTTGCAATCTCCTGATAAAACTCAATGATGTTGTTCTTCTGGTTAATTTTTACACAGAGTTCCACATCTTTGAAGTTATATTCAACCAGTTCGTGGGGGGCCTCATTCCACATCCGTGCGGTCATACCGGGCTGGTAATGAAATGCCTTGACATCACCAACTTCGCGCTCTCCTACCGCGTCCAGACGATATGAGTCCAGCTTGGATGATTGCATCTTTTTATATGCGGCAAGAAGGTCAAAATCAACCCTGCCCCTCACTCCGGAACGCTCACTCATCCCTGGCAGTCGGGCAAGACTGTCTGACGGGAGGTTCAGAACCCTGATTCTGCCAAAAATGAATGGGAGATCGAAATCGGTAAAGTTCCATCCGGAAAGGATATCCGGGTTATTCTGTCTGATGTATGCAGAAAAATCCTTCAGAAGTGACTTTTCATCATCGAAAACTTGGATTGTATGAACATCACTGCAAAAACATCCGTTTGGAAGAGTATTACTGCATAAATTTTCTATTTGAATTGATTTTTCCGCATTCTGGAGAAGAAATGTTGTGTAGTGGTCGTCAAATGAGTCCCAGGCAGTAATGCAGATGATCCGGTCACGGTCAGGATTTGGAAGACCTCCCTTATCGTCTTCACACTCAATGTCAAGGAGACAGTATCTGGATGGGGCATGAACTTCTGCTGGTTTTACATTGGTATATGGAACGATGGTCGAACCAGAAGGGACCGTTATTCCTCCGGTAATTCCTGCATCTATGAGATATCGGGTAGCAAAGGGAATGTCTGCTTCAAAATGGGTGTAATTTCCTCTCACATCCCTGACATCAGTAGGTCTTCGGGTGTAGAGTCTGCGAAGTTCTTCACCATGAATGGAAATGTACGGGGCAGTGTCAACTTTGATGACCTGGTCCGGGTGATTCCGGGTACCCTGTGATGCGAGGATGTACATATACGGGAAAAATCCTGTAACCTGGATCTCCTTCAGGTCCCCATTTTCAGTCCGGCCAAATATATGGATAATCGGCCCGTCTGCTGCGGTTGAATATTCCACCTGATTGATGCTCAGGTGGATAGTACTATCAGGGGTTCCTTCGTTTCCGGGAGGAGGCGTATCTGATAATGAAAAAGATAGTTGTTTGTCAGATGTCACAGGTAATCCTCCGGTAAAGATCTTTTACAAAAGAAGCTGCATTTTGGAAGTGATGTAAT
>CAYWHV010000583.1:0-1958 GCA_964458045.1 uncultured Methanospirillum sp. | reverse complement strand
TTCCAAATGATACGTATCCTTAGTCAGGCAATGCCCCCCAACCCCTGCTCCGGGGAGAAGAATTGCACGAGTTATTCCATCACCTTTTACTGAATCGATTCCGGCCCTGACATCATAGAAGTTAATTCCCATAGCTTCACAGTAGAGAGCAAGCTGGTTTGCGGCTGCGATCTGCAGATCTCTGAAGGTATTTTCTGCAGTTTTTGTAACTTCTGCAGCAGTTGCAGTCATTGGAATTACTTTTCCCAACGTCAGAACAGGACCATATAGTTCTATTGCACGTTGCGTACTTACCTCATCAATTCCACCGACAATACGATCATGTTCCTGAATATTTTGTAATAGTCTCCCTACCATCACCCTTTCGGGAGCATGTGCAAGTCCAAAATCCTTCCCTGCAATAAGACCTGACTCTTCCTCTAATATTTTACGGGCCCAGATTGCCGTTGTACCTGGAGTGATCGTTGATTCCAAAACAATTAACGATCCTTTTGTGAGGTACTTCCCTGCCTGTCTGACTCCCTCTTCAAGAGCGGAAAAGTCAGGAATCAAGTCTTTCGAATCTAAAAAGGGGGTCTGTATAGCAATGGTTACGGCATCACAAAGGGAAATCTTAGAAAAATCTGAAGTGCATTCAAAACTCTTTTTTTCAACAACATCATGAATTAGTTCATCTAATCCAGGTTCTTCTCCTTTTAAAGGGTTTTTTCCTGAATTCAATAAAGATATTTTATACCCTGAACTTTTTGATTCTCGTTGAAATCCATATACCTTGGTAAAAGATTGAGCAAATAGTGCAGCGGCGGGGATACCAACATACCCCATCCCGATAACACCAATGGTTTTAATTGATCCACGTTTATTAAAATAATTAATCAAAGATTCATCCATTTTATTAAAACATCCCCTTAATTTTTTCACATAACTCCAGATTTTCTATTGCTTCAAAAGGAGTAATTGGGAATTTTTTCCCTGATTTTACAGAATAAAGAAAAGAAGTCAGTTCTGTTCGAAGAGGTTCTTTTTTAGCCACCAGAACCTTTTCAACGATATTTTCCTGGACATATCTATCGTGTTCAACAGAATACTGGCCGGGTTTGCGATATACATAAATCTCCTGGGTCATAAAATCTCCCTGGATAGTAATATCTTCCTGCTCAATGTGCACCATACGGATTTTTTTAGATGCTTTTCTGCTGGCTGATAGATAGATCAGAGTATTTTCATTGGTGCATAACGCAGCTGCAATATCGTCATTTCCCTTCGCCTGTACTGAAATATTATCACAATCCAAGGAATGAAGCATGATATCAATATCATGAATCATAAGATCTTCCACAACAGAACTCCCCGTAATCCGTGAAGATGTGGGATTGTGTCTTTTAAATTCTATATATAATGGTTTTGAGATCATCTGGCTGATTTCAGCAACAATTGGATTAAATCGCTCAATATGACCCACACCGATCACAAGATTTTTTGGTATCCGTTCAGCCAGTTTTTTACCTTCCAAAGAAGAGAGACATATGGGTTTTTCAATAAGCACGGGAATTCCTGCATCAATAACCTTCAGAGCCGTTTCAAAATGGAACGGTGTTGGGACACAAAGACTTACTGCATCAACATGGTGAAAGAGCGATTCATAGGTATCTGCTACTTCTGCATTATGCATTAAAGCTACTTTTTTCGCTTGAACAGGATTAACATCAAATATTGTGACAGAATCTACTTCTTTTAACTCTGAATATACTCGGACATGATTTTGACCCATCATCCCAGAGCCAATAACCCCAACATCCATTATGGCCACCGGTTGATTACTCTACAAATATACTCCAATTCATCCTCCGACAGACCCGGATATACTGGAAGACTTAAAACCTCTTGTGCTAATCGTGATGAAATTGGACAAGGTGGATTTGATAAGCATGAAAATACGGGTTGCTCATGAACTGGAA
>CAYWHV010000582.1:295-1965 GCA_964458045.1 uncultured Methanospirillum sp. | reverse complement strand
GTCCATACCGGCTATCTTATCCTGAACATCCCCATCGGAACTATAGTTATATCCGGCAATGATATAGCCCCCATCACTGGTCGGTTCAATACTCTCTCCATAATCAAGTTCAAAACCACCAAGGGGATGTTGCCAGGAACAACCACCAGGACTTGCCTGGGATGACCAAACCGAGGAGACTTCACCATATAGTCGGGGTGCTGAATGGAAAGACTGATAGTCGTTCCTGCAAAACTGACAGATGTATTCAGTATTCCGTGTAGATAATCCTCTTACCTGGTATGTTGATTCTCCATCATCATACGCATAACTGTACACTCCTGGATAATACTTTTTAAAGAAATCTTTTGTATTCACGTCATCCGGGAGATATTTATCCCAGTCACAATGTACCGGGGCAGATTTATTGGACCCATAGGGCGGATTACAACAGGCCATATCCTGCAATGTCCGGTTGCAATCCGGACTACCAGAATCACAAAGTTTCTGATAATAGGTACATGCTGAATGCAATGCATATATTGTCCCGTTTTTCATAATCGGAATTTTTGTCCGGGATAATTTACCAGCCCCATGTTTAAATTTATCATTTAAATCCACCGCACTACCAGAAGCATTTGCGTAATATGGGGAGAGGTTTTTATCTGTCCATGGGTTTTTAGGATCGAATGAACCTTTCACCGGATATAACATTACGGGGGCATTAAATCCATCAACAAGGCTGAGATCGTATACATCCATTGCCTTTGGATTTACCAGGCCACCATCAAATGTCCATTCAAATTTTGATGCCGGAGGTTTTCCCCCTCTCCCTCCCGGGGATACGGAATCATAACCTGAAATAGTATCTTTGGTGGGTGCACCAGTACAATTAAGGGGAGAATGGGGATCAGATGCATTAAGAGGTGTACACCCGGTCCGACCCCACATTGCACCTTCCCACCAGGGTCCAATATTCGAATAGGTTTTCTTCCCATTGGTTGCATTTAGTTTAAAACCTCCCTGATCGAAGAGTTCGATGCCCTGGCTGCAATTTTTACAAATCGGTGGAGTGCTCCCATCACAGCATTTTGTCTTCGAACAATTCGTAGTTGGACATGGGTCATGAGATGGGGAACAACTGCACGCTGAGCAAACCGTTGTATTATGAGGAGGAGGAAAATACCCCTGAGGCCCTAAAAGATGAACCACATAAATATCTTCATCGCAGTAATTCACAAAAGTTATCGTGTGATTCAATGGAGCATCAGCGAAAACTGTGATATTCAGAAAGAACAGACCAATCAACAGCGAGATCAGAAAAAGATACGATTTCATTGAAAGGGTGTTTTTATTTTAATTATATTTATATGTGTTTATTAAATATTTTATACCCAATATTTGTGCTCCCCACCAATCCAGAGTGACAAGCCAATCAGATAACCCGTATTCTAATTCAGGAGGTACATTGTTCTCAAAAAACGTTAGAGAGAAGATTGGGATTTAGTTATAAATTACAAGTTATCCCAAAACCTGTACACCCCCGTCACATCCCCCGGTTCCACTCGTCATATTGTTGAATACACGAAGCGTGAACGTATACCTTACAATAAAGGTATATATATGAAGGATTCTGAACCGTCGAGTTTATTCCATCACCAAACTACCAATGCCATGAAATTGGATTACCA
>CAYWHV010000582.1:0-285 GCA_964458045.1 uncultured Methanospirillum sp. | reverse complement strand
TCTTGGGATTGGCTTCAAACGATACATGGACCTGATCGGCTAGCGGACTTGCCACATTATTAACTATGTGACTTTTCTTAATCGAAGCGAATAGAAAGCTAGAAAAGGTACACCGATATATTGGACCTTTATCCGTGGAGCTGCCTCCGTCTCCAAACTGCCAATACCAGGAGGTTGGATCTCCGATGGACTGATCCCTGAATGAAACCTCAACCGGTAGGTCTCCGGTTGTCGCAGTGGCATTGAAGAAGACATAGACCTGGCCGGGTGCAGGGCGACCAACGG
>CAYWHV010000581.1:0-1969 GCA_964458045.1 uncultured Methanospirillum sp. | reverse complement strand
GTTCAAGCACGGCATCACTGTCACCGAGAACAAAGGCGGTGCCGACCGGTTTCCCTTCTCTGCCTTCCCGGGCAATTTCTATTGCAAGTTTAATGACCTGCATGCAGATATCCCGATCCCCGGTGTAATATTCTGCAATCTTATCGGTGATAGTGCAGAGTTCTTCATTGGTAACCGGGCCGGTTGACTGCCTGGACAGGACCATCGTTCCATCCGAAGCAGGACGCCTGCGAATATGGTACAGGACAAGCCCACTGATAATAAGCCCTCCGACACCGGTTCCGATAAGGATCCAGAAGAACGGCCCTGATAGGAGAGGCTCTTCATCAGGTGGCGGAGGGAATTCTCCCATGCTGATATTCGATGTGAGTGGTTTTGTTACATTCTTGTTTTCAGAGAAAAACCCGGGTTCTATGGTGAGCAGGAACCGGTATGAATCATATGCCTCATCATACATCCCCTGTCTTTCATAACAGACCGCACGGTGGTACCAGGCATCGGCATAGTATGGATCTCGGGCAATCGCCTTTTCAAACTCCACCAGTGCTGCCTGACAGTTTCCGACATCCTCATATGCACGCCCCCATTGGAAATACGTCTCTGCGGTCTCATTATTTCCGGTCATTGTACTGACCGGTGAGGGAGTCTCTGTCACGGTCCCGGTACTGGTAATTGCCGGGCGTACCGTTGGACTTTGCACCGGAGGAGGGAGAGTCGGACTCACACCTGGCTTCGGGTTTTCCACCGGAGGTTTTACCGCCGGCTCCTTGGTATGAATCGGGGCAATTGTCGCTTTTGTTGTCGTTTCCTCCAGTGGAACAGGTGCTGTTACCATAGGAGTCAGAACATCAGTTCCGGTCACCGATGTATCGGCTAAACAGGGAGCAATTACTGATACGGCTGACAGAACAAAGATAAACACCATCAGGTACCGGTACCAGGAGATGGCGTTCATAGTAGTACTAAGGTGCTGATTACTGATAAAGATGTAACCGGAAGGACGTATCATTTTGGGGTTTATTAAGGTATTTACTCGTCATTTTGTATATAAAAGAAGATTGAATGAACCGGATGAAAGGAGAGGAGGATCAGGTAAATCCTGCTATGATGGTATGATCCCGGGTGACATTCACAAACTGGTATTCAGATGACGGATCAACATTGGAACCATCGATAAGCAGGTACTCAATCGTATGATCATCGTAAGGAGTCAGAACAAAGGTAATATCCTCGCCGGCCATCACTTCGACAGTTCCTTCCGGAAAGATTGCACCACCCGGGCCGGCATATGCAGTGACGGTATGTCCTGGCACCTCTTCTCCGGCACCATTTTCAATGACGATGGATGCGACCCCGGTTTCATTGTTGATTCTCATTTCAGGCAGGTATGAGAGTACCGGTGGAACAACCTCAAACGGAGTGGTATTGTTCACGATGTCAGACGACTCAATGGAATCAGGTGTTGGCAAAGGAGAGGTAATTTCAGGAAGCATCAGGATGGCAGGATCGCTGACAGAGAGCACAGCAACTGATGTATTATCCGATGATGCGGGTGAGAGTGAGGATGCAGGTTCTGCCGGAGATACAGCAATAACCACGGTCTCATCAGCTGCAGGATACCGGTCGATGGTTCCCTGGGCACTGGTCGTATTGGCATCCATGACCTTCCATGAGGTATATAAATGGAAATCTGCAGGTACCGGAACTGAGAGGCTGGATGTCATCACTGCATCCAGAACAACCTCCTGAAGGGAACTGGTGGAAAGAACAACATGATTTCCAGGTGTCAATCCGGTAAAGAGAAGATACCCATTTTTGACTGCCGGAGCGGCCACAGGTGTCTCGTTTGTGGTATTATTTTCGGCATTAACAGTCCCGTTCTCATCCTTTACCTGTATAACATCTGATCCAAGGGCTGAAAAGACAGACTCTCCATCCTGGAACTCGTTCTGAACAGAGATTGCAGGTG
>CAYWHV010000580.1:630-1970 GCA_964458045.1 uncultured Methanospirillum sp. | reverse complement strand
TGTTTGTCTCATGGAGGGTAGAAAGCCGGGCACTCTTCTCCTCCCACCAGGATGCAAGGGAGGTGTTCATCTCTTCATCAATCGCAAGAACATGCGAATTCTTCCCGATGATCTCTCTAATATCTTCTTTTTTCGAGATATCGGAAATGAAATCATAATAGGTCTCATCCCGCTCGGTAAAGATGACATCATCGCTCAGGGAATACCGGGCAAAGACCTCTTCATGACCTGCAACCTCCGCTTTCGGGACGCCACCGGTGAGATGAGCCGTCACATCATGAGGCTCCGGGTCAGGTGAATTATCAACATACCGCCGGATGTTCAGGTTATACTCCTGGTCTGCAATCTCGGAAGCGGGAACAATCCGGCAGTACTTCGGCACCTCTTCCAGGTGGTGATAGACAAATGCAATCTTCTCAATATCCTCATGCCGGAGATAATTCTGTGCCTTCCCTTCCCCATACTCTGCATCGGCATTGATGATTAGGATCTTCCCCCTCAGGCTATCCGGTTTCTTCTTATTGATGACGAGAATACAGGCCGGAATGCCGGTTCCGTAAAAGAGACCCGGTGGAAGGCCAATCACCGCTTCAACGATATCAGCATCGATCATCCCCTTCCGAATTTCTTTCTCCTGACCGCCCCGGAAGAGAACCCCGTGAGGCATGACGGTTGCCATCTTCCCGTTTGCATTCAGGGTAGCAACCATGTGCTGGGCAAACATCAGATCCGCTTTCTTTCCGGTCTCGGGAGTGAATCCATACCTGAACCGCTCAGGGTGCTGCATCCCGGTCTTGGTATAATTCTGTGAAAAGGGAGGATTGGCAAGCACCCGGTCAAAGAGGATCAGTTCTCCCCCTTCGGTATGGAGTGGGTCCTGAAGGGTATCACCATTTCTAATATCGGCATTCACAACCCCGTGTAGGATCATGTTCATCTTACAGATTGACCAGGTTCCTCCATTGCTCTCCTGTCCAAACAGGGAGAGGTTATCCGGATTCTGACCTTGTTCTTCCACATAACTCCTGGACTGGATGAGAAAACCACCCGACCCGGCGGTTGGATCATCAAGCCGCATCCCTTCCTGGGGAGCCATCAGGAGGACCATGAGTCTGACAACCTGACTTGGAGTATAAAATTCCCCTCCCTTCTTCCCGGCAGAGTCGGCAAAATATTTGATCAGATATTCATATGCAGCCCCGAGCATATCCGGGAACTCAAAGTCATCATTCCGGAGCCGGTATTTATTAAAGTGGTGAATGAACTCCTGGAGCTTCTGGTCTGAAAGCCGGGCTCTGCCGATGGTTGCATTGAAGTTGATATGTTTGAGTACCCCTTCC
>CAYWHV010000580.1:0-620 GCA_964458045.1 uncultured Methanospirillum sp. | reverse complement strand
ATCGTGCCCGCTTGGGTATATAGAACGTGTAGAGATCCTTATCATCCGCTATCTCCTCAGCATCTTTCTTACTCTTTCCTTTCTCAAGATAATGAGCGATGAGTGCTTCCCGTTGTTCTTCGAACTGGTCAGAGAGACGACGGAGGAAGAGCATCCCGAAGATATAGACCTTGAACTCCGAGGCATCCATATTTCCCCGAAGGATATCAGCCGCAGCGAAGAGATGAGATTCTAATTGTGATAGGGTGAGTTTTGTCAGGGTAAACACTCCAGAGTATATCTTATAAAAGGGTTGGGAGTGATGAACGAAAAAAGGGTATGAAGTGAGTTTTGTGAGAGTATTATACTAAAGATCAGTTACTATTTGGCTCAAAAATTTATGCGAAAAATTAGGTATTTAATATAGGTGAATTATTTCGGGCGTAATATGTGTTCTAACTCTTCAAGAGAATCTAATAATTCCTGTTCGAAATTTCTGATATCTTTTAATTCAGATTCATTTTTTTTGTTTTCTTTGTATTGAGATAATACCTTTATGAAATCCTCATTAATGTTTCCACGATAATTAAAATTGTCTTTTAGGATAGAAAATAATAGATTCATTGTAAATTCATCGGGTT
>CAYWHV010000579.1:0-1974 GCA_964458045.1 uncultured Methanospirillum sp. | reverse complement strand
GTAAAACGTATATTCACAATTAAACAGTAAATAATCATGAAAACTTGGACTATTATTGTACATTTCCTTTCTTGGGTCTTGGCCACTGTTGTTGAGGTGGCGCTTGTTCCATTCTGGATGTCTATTTATGAAAAAATGAATCCGGAGGATGATGAAGTTGCTTTATTTATACTTATCGTGATGATTCTATCACTGGCAATATTTATAGGTATTGCGGCCGGTCTACCAAACTTAATCCTTAGTATGACCAAAGAAACGCGTCTTTGGAGAAAACTGAAAAAGACTTTGCCAAAATGGGCCGATGCCTCAATAAAAAGAGGAGAACTGCGCGTGCATTGGTTTGAAGGGTATCGTGAATCACCGGATGTGGTTCATAACTATGTCTTTGATTTTAAAAATGACACTGCCAGGTTTCATGACAGCTTGTCAGAAAAAGATCGTGTCTGGTTTGAGGGGACAGTAAATGAAGGGGTTGCTAAATTACTATAACAACAACTCTAAACATACAAAAAAACGACCTTGTAGCGTAATGCTTACAAGGTCCTTTTTTTATTCTCAAGAGTTTAGATAAATAGGAATCCTAGAATAATTATACCTAAAGCAATTCTATACCAAGCAAATATTTTAAAGTCATTCTTCTGAATATATTTAATCAAGAATTTAACCGCGATAATTGCCGTAATGAAGGAAACAATAAAGCCAATTAACCAAACTACTAGATTGTTGCTACTAATTATATTAGGATTTTTATAAATATTGTACACCTTTTCCTTCTGTGCTTCAATTAGATTCACTTTTGATATTATTTCATCAATAAATTTATCTTTTAATGAATGAGTTATTTCAGCACCATCCGGGACTGAAGTAATTTCCTCTGATATAGGGACATTAGTATTTATTACCGGAGGTGGGGAGTTTTTGAAAGTGGTTGTAGTAGTATTTACAATGATAAGTAATACTAAGCCGATAAGTAATATTCCTGCTACAATGACAATTTTATTCTTACCTTGAGAACTTTCGGTATGTGCCTGACCCGGTGAGTTATATATCGAAATGTGGCTTGGTGATTGACTCTTCTTTATTTGCGATGATGTATCTGAATTTTTCTTTTTCGCCTCAACCATGGACTCCGTACTCTGATTCGATGGGATTCCTTCATCTTTCGTTGAAGAAGAAAGATCCGACTTAACCTCAATCAGATTTTTCTGTTTTTTCTCTACAGTAAAGCCGTCTTGTGATATCTGAAGATGAACCGAATAGGTACCCGGTTCTTTGTACTCATGACAGGGATTCTGTTCGAATGACTCCTCTCCATCACCAAATTTCCACAGATAGGTAGCTTCCTGATGAGAATAGTTCGAAGTGAAAGATACAATCAGAGGATCATTACCTGAGTTATTCTGACTGGTAAAATCTGCATAAAATTCAGGAGGTTTGACAACAACAGCAAATTTTTTCAGACTTTTTGATGAATCCACTCCATTTGAGACCACAAGATGTACTGAATACCTGCCCGGTTTTTCAAAGAGGTGAACAGGATTCTCATCTGTTGAGGTGGTTCCATCTCCAAAATCCCATTCGAAATTACTGATATATCCTATCGAAGCATGAGTAAACTGGACTGATAATGGAGCAACCCCTTCTGATACATCCTGAGAGAAAACAGCTTGGGGGGGAGGCATTTCTGTTGAGATCTTTTTATCTACGGCATTAGTCTCACCGGTCTTCAAATCTGTGACAGTTAATCTGACCTGAAATATTCCCGGTACATCAAACCGGTGCAAGGGATTCTGCACGTCTGAACCTGAACCATCACCAAAATCCCAGAGATAACTGGTTTTTTCTCCCTTCGAGGTATCGGTGAACTGGAGGGAGAGAGGATTTTCATTATCTGGAGCGGAGAAAGAGAAATCAGCCCGGAGTTTCTCAGGAGTTACTGAAATTGGTTTAGACAGAGTAGCGGTAATAGAGGAA
>CAYWHV010000578.1:0-1977 GCA_964458045.1 uncultured Methanospirillum sp. | reverse complement strand
AGGAGATTAAAGACCGTTAAATAAAACAATCAGCCCATGATCTCCAGATTGATGAAAAGAATCTATCAATAGAGGGATTTGATTCAGCAGCGTTCTACTCTCATCAGTCTGTAGAAAAACTACTCAAGGGGTTGATTTCAATATCAGGACAATCCATCTTGAGAACCCATGACCTTGAACGCCTCGGAGATCTTCCTCTGTATCCTGATGATATCATGCCTGATCGTATCGACCTGATGGGAGATTACCAGACAGCACGATATCCGGATATGAGTGAAGTGATTTCCTGTGAATAGTACACAGAATCTGTTGCAAAGGACCGGGTCAGAAAAGCACTGAACATGTTTACTGTTATGTATCCAGAGTGGAGTAATTCATGAATGATCCTGTCATTAAGGTATTCCGGTCAGAAATACTCACAAAAATTATCGAGTTTATTCAACCTGATGGTATTATACTGTTTGGTTCACGGGTGCAGGGAAATGCCCATGATGAATTGGTTGGTTTTTCCCCCTTAGACAAATGAAGTTCAATTCGATGAAAAATGGATTTTCGTAGGTAAGAAAGAGAAGAATTGTGATCTATATGACCCAAGGGATGACAATTATGGGGATAATTGGGATCACATTGTTTATGATCCCGAACATCGGCTAATCCTTACAGTCATTCCCGGAAAACGAACCGCAGAGAACACTCAAAAACTCATAAACGACTTTATTCGAAGAACCGGCGGAAAACTAATGAGATTGATTACTACAGACAAATATTTGCCTTATAAAGATGCTATTCTTGTCGGATACGGTAGAATGGTCAATCCTGAAAGAACAGGCAAACGTGGACGCCCAAAAAAGCCATATTGGGAGGTTCCTTCAGGATTGGTTTATGCAATGGTAAAAAACATCTTTCCAAAGGAAGAATCAGTAAAGTTGAGAGAGAACTCATCTTTGGAACAGAGAATGAACTAAAAATGGCATTAAATGCCTCAAAAGTTAGCAATAAGATTAACACTTCATTTATCCAACGGCAGAACGGTACTGACAGAAATAGGAATTCACGAAAAATTAGGAAACCACTTTCATTTTCTAAAGAACGGAGAGAACACGAAGCAATGACGTTCTTTTGTCTATATAGTTACAATTTTTGTTGGCCCGTTCGGACACTTCAACTACAAGATAAACGGGGGGAGCGATCAATGAAGAGAACACCTGCAATGGCGGCAGGTTTAACCGATCATGTTTGGACAATCGAGGAGTGGATCCGCTTTCCAGCAGTGCAGTTATGTTAGATCACGACCTTTTATTAGGATTTTCGATTAATTATTTTCAATCTTCAATAATTCCTTCTCAACACTACCCAAAACTCCACCATTCGCCGTAAACAAAGTAACATCCCCCACCGATGAAAAATCAGCATCATCACTAATGATCCGGAGAGGAATCCCTTCAACAAGTAACGACTCAACCATACAGGCGTCATATGCATCTAGTTTATGACTCCCCATCCGTTCAATGACCTTATGGGTAAAATCGGAAGTTAATTGAACCGGAATCGAAACCGACATAGCCTCAACCTGACTCCAGGCAAGTTCAATCTCTTCTATCACATCCGGTCGTCGGTGATCATACTCATGACGATAGGCTTTCGGAGAGATATCAATTCTCGTTTCCCTCTTAAAGATATCATACTCAGTTCGTTCAATCAGGTTGCTCAGTTCAGAAAACGATAATTCAGAACGATAGAGAGTCCCCTTCACATTCAGAACCTTCTTAATAAAATCGGGATAGATTTTGATCTGTTTTGCCCTGTACCTGGGAAGCCCCTGACTGGCAATCTGGGATGCTACCCAGAACCAGACATTCGTATCGACAAAAAAAGAATCATCCGGGCGAGGATCATACCGGTTGATATCAACAACCTGTGACGCAACAATATATTTTCGGGAACTCACGCACTCTCCGCAATCCCCAGAAGAGTGTC
>CAYWHV010000577.1:0-1981 GCA_964458045.1 uncultured Methanospirillum sp. | reverse complement strand
CCATCAAGGCTCCCTGTAGTCTATTCTCCAGAAACAAAGCCCGTTCGGCGGAAAGGTCCTCCCTGCGGTACTCTTATCAAGACCGGGCAACAAAAGGGAGAGCAGCCACTCGGGTCTGCGTTCACCCTTTGCGATGAGCTCAAGGTCGCCCATTATCATCCTTACCATGTTCGTCAGAAAACCGTTTCCTTTTATCCGAAGCCACATCAGGTCTCCCCGCCTGCGCAGTATGACTCTGTACATCGTCCTTACAGGATCGTCCGGTAAATTCGATGCCCTGCAGAAATTTGTAAAATCATGCGCTCCCTCAAGCAAAGGACATGCTCTTGCCGCAAGGCTCCAGTCCGGGCCGCTTCCCCTGATCCAATGGACAAAATGTGCGATATGGGGGTATATCGTCTTCCCGGTCCACATGAAATATATATACTCCCTGCCGGTTGCGTCATACCTCGCATGGAATCCGGGCCGTGTCTTTGTCAGCCTCATGGCCGTGATCCCCTGCGGGAGATTCGCGTTGAGAGCCATCAGCAGCCTGTATTCGTCCCATTCACTTGACATGTCGAAGCTGCATACCTGGGCTCTGGCGTGCACTCCCGAATCAGTCCTCCCTGCCCCCGTAACGGAGACCGGTTTCTTGTCCAGCATCGAGAGCACCTTTTCCACCTCTTCCTTCACATAGGGACTGTCAGGCTGGATCTGCCACCTTGAGTATGACTCCCCTTTGTAACTGAGCTCAGCAGCATACCTTGTCGCCGTCATGTCCACCTTTTCAAAAACAATACCGGAGCCGAGAAGATGGCAAAGGACAAGACGGCCTTGTTTTCAGGACTCCCCCAGATGAGGGGATACATCCTTACCCTGCCTTTTCCTCCCCTGTAACACCTTGCCTCCATTGCGGAGGCAAGTGTGTCCGCCCGCTTGAATACGAGGACAAAGAGCGGGATAAGGACCGGGATGTAAGCCCTGGCTCTTTTTAGCAGGCCGCCGCTTTCAAAATCAGCCCCTCTTGAGACCTGGGCGTTTATTATCCTCTCCGTCTCTTCAAAAAGAGTCGGTATAAACCTCAGCGCTATAGTCATCATCATTGCCACCTCATGAGCAGGGAAGCCAAAACGGGACAGAGGGCCGAAAGCCGCCTCCAGTCCGTCCGAGAGTTCTGAAGGGCTGGTGGTGAAAGTGAGAAGGGCTGTGAACAGGACGAGCAGGTAAAGCCTCAGTCCCGTCCGAAATGCGGTGATCGTCCCTTCTGCGCTTGCTTTTAGGGGCCCTATTGAAAAAATGATCGTGCTTCCTCCCGTGAAGAAAATATGAAGGACGGAAGTAAATATTATCCGTACCACTCTAGGCCTTGCCGAGCGCAGGAGCGAAGCAGCCGGTATCTTTGAGATCTTTGCCAGGATGAAAATGAGAGAGGCCCACAGGGCCATGGCCGGAAAGCTTTTTGTCAGAAAGATCAGGATCATTGACAGTACAGTGATCAGGAGCTTGCTGCGGGGATCCAGCCTGTGTATGAATGAGTCGGCCGGGATATACTGGCCCAGCGCCGTGCCCCTGATCAGCGGCATGCTGTTCCTGACGCCCTTATCTCCTCTGCCAGTTCGAACGGGTCAGAGGTGATTTTATTTATCCGGCCTTTTTTTTTCAGTTCAAAAGATAAAGACAGTATATCGGGAAGTATGAGGCCTTTAACGCAAATATCGGAGAGTATTTCGGATATTTCCAAAGGAGAGCCGAATGCGGTAACACCGCCATCGGATATTATCAGTATCCTGTCGCTGATATCCAGCGCAAGTTCCAGGTCATGCGTGATGTGGATGACACATTTGCCATTTTTGGACATGGCTCTTAAAAGCGACGTAAGTTCGCAGAGGCCATTAAAATCAAGCCCTGCAGAAGGTTCGTCGAGCACAAGATAGTCGGGATCCGAGGCCAGTACCGAGGCTATCGCGACCCTTCTCTGCTCCCCTCCTGAAAGCATGAA
>CAYWHV010000576.1:0-1981 GCA_964458045.1 uncultured Methanospirillum sp. | reverse complement strand
TATATTCAGTCATTTCAATCCTCAAGATAATGAAAATATTCTTCTTCAGTAAGCCCGGCTTTGCGTATTGATGCCTTTAATAAACCGATTTTAATATCACCAGATATTGGTATAGTTATGAGTTGTCCATTAGGCATTTTAATGTTAATGTGATCACCTTTGCCCTTTCTGGGTATTCCACCGGCCTTATAAAAACCCTTAATAGCATCCTGCCCTTTCAAACCTTTTAGATTCTTCATCTTATTTCAATATGGTAGACCGTTTCTTATATGGTCAACCTTGGGTACCTAATTGAGATGATTATTACGATAAATCTTTTGATAATATTTTCGATCAATCATTTTATCGATATTTCCACAACTCTCTGCATAACCGTTACTTAATCAAATGCCTCGAAGTGGTCTGCCATGTTATTCCAAAGATACAGGCTATGTCAGCTGCCGACGTCCTCATGATGTAGCTCAATGAATTTCCAGCTCTTCCTCTCCCGATCCTCCATGTCAATCAGCTGTGGTAAAGTTATCACAGGAGTTGTCAGGTCTGACCTGATGATATTCATCAGTACTTCCACTGATATGCAGAGCGAAATGGGTGTGTAATCTATCTTCCAGAAATTATATCGGCTGGACGAACTCTTCCTTTTTCCGTTAAATTAAAATCCTGATCAAAACTCACAATATGTAGGCCAAATTCCTGTGCCAGGGTATATTGATATGGATCGTCAAAATCAAGATGAAAGGCATCCATATTTTCCATAACAGAATACAAATCTTCGTACCTGATATGAAGAACATGTATTCGACATCTGACAATTATATCTTCAATAAATGTCCTGAATATCTCTTTTCTATCCTTCTTAGCAAGTATCACACCTATTGAATGAAGAGAAAAAACACTCATGACACAATGATGCATCGGGATTATCTCAAAAAAATACGTGCTCTGATGAAAATTTCTGATCAAGAAGAACCATGAGGAGAATATTTGTATCAATCAGATATTTCATCGGTGTCACGCCAAAGCAAGGCTTTTTTCTGGAGAAACAAAACATCTTCCTTTACATCAGAAAGGGCTCCTGCCCAGTTCAGACAGGGTTTTTCAGATTCAATCCTCTGATTGTCAATAAATAACGAATCAATAAAATCCAGTACCTTTTGTTGATATTCAGGGGGAAGATCTCGTGCCCGTTGCTCAATAACATCGGTGATTGTCATAAGAATACCTCCACATTACTCATGAATTAATATCAGAGATACATTTTTGATGTATTTACAGATTTAGTTTTTTTGTAAAAGTCATTATAAACTCTGACAATTTCGTGAATCCGTTCAATAAATTACGAAATCAGATAGACATTTTAGTTCATACCAAAATTCAGAAAAAAAGGAAAATTATCTTCCCTGGTATGGGCCCAGCCGGATTCGAACCGGCGACCTCCGCCGTGTAAAGGCGGTGTCATAACCAACTAGACCATAGGCCCTGCCTCTACAGGTTAGTTACTCATCCATATAAACCTGTCCAGACGTCTCTAAAATTTCTCCACTTTCCTAATAAGTAGAGAAAGGAAATAATACCAATCAACAATAACGCGAGATAAAAACACAGAAAGTGTTTCAACATCATAATAAAGAACATCTCATGAAATTTTTTTTCCTTGCGGAAATTATCTCCTTTCTATAACTGTAAAAGTCCAAAAGTTTAACAATTAATCAGGTTTTTTAATTATCTCTCGAACCCAGAGTCAATCCATAAATTCCACACTGATTATCGTAGGAAGTGAAATCATCTCGTTTTGATCTCTTTCAATCATAAGTTCTTGATTATGGACAATCATGATTTTTTCATCAGGGCTAACTAATGAAAAATTTATCCATTTTCATGACAAATTACAGAAAAAAAGTCAAGATTAAGATGTAAAAAACAAGGGTGAACTCTGACTTGCCACAAGAGGGACTACAAAATCTTTTACTACTACTTGACT
>CAYWHV010000575.1:1038-1984 GCA_964458045.1 uncultured Methanospirillum sp. | reverse complement strand
ATTGAATCCACCCTTCACTTTGTAAGCGCCTCAATGCAATTTCTATATGTTTCGGCTTCATAATTGTTTTTTTACGTGGATTCCATTCCTGAACTGCTTTTATTACATCTTCAAGTGATGTAATCCGGTTTTTTTCTTTAACGCAAATCCAATGAACAGTAGATAATAATTCAAGTCCATAAGGAGTTTCAAAACCTCGAATGAGACTTATTACATCATTCATTCGCTTTTCACTGGCGGGGTGTGTGTTCTTATTTTTTTCAATATATTGATTAACTTCATCCAAAATTTCTGGATTGATTTTAATTTTCGTTGTTGGAGCGTTCGATCCTGTTGATAATCCAGTGAGGTAGTGCCCGTCTAAATCTATTAGAGCATGATGTAGATTATCAGCATATGGCCCGTAATATTGTTTACCAAATTTCAATTTTAACTCTTCTCCAGACTCCTGATAAAAATATAATAATTTCTGAATTTCAATGTTTGTTAAATTATAATCTAATCTTGCATATCTGTCGCATATTTTAATAATTGCCGATTTGATCCATGATAATTTGGGCTTAGGTGTTCTTACAACCGAGGAGAAAGATTCAGTTGAGGTTGCTGGCGGGTAAACAATTACCTTCAAATCCGGTCTATCCTGAAATGTGTTTTCTATCATAGGAAAAACATCACTCCAGTTTAATCCACCCAACCCACAACCCAATGGAGGTAGTGCTATTGATTTAATATTTCTTTCATCGATTACTTTTTTCAGATCACGTAATCCCTCTGAAATGTCTTCAATTCTTGAGTTTTCCCTCCAATGTCGTTTAGTAGGAAAATTAATAATTAAGGTAGGATTATCCAGTCCTTTAACTTCGTAAACAAACATTTTTCCTGGAATTACTCTTCCTTCTTTACAAGCACTGTAATATTGTTTAAACATTTCAGGAAAGGCTCGCTT
>CAYWHV010000575.1:0-1028 GCA_964458045.1 uncultured Methanospirillum sp. | reverse complement strand
TTTCCCATAACTCCGACTGTATTGACGGTATTAACGAGTGCTTCGGCTTCTGCATTCAACAGGTTTCCTTCTCCTTTAATGAGCATTGATCCCTTCCTCCTCACCGATAATACCATTCAGGGTTTACCCGAATTGGGATGGAGGGACTTGTTGAGAACTTATCAAGTATTTTTTCAACCTTCCCTTTCATACTATTGTCAATCAGAGATATTGATTCTATGCAAATCCAGGGTACCATATTGTGAACTAAAAATTCAGCTTGTTTTCTTCGTTTTCTATCACCATCATCAGAGGTATCAGCCCAATATGTGTTATGAATCGTGTTCCAATCGACAAAATAATCTATACACTCTAAATCTTCAGAATAACAGGTATATTCCATAATGCCATGTCCATCTGTGAAACAGAACGGAAGATTGTTATGATGAATAATGTTGACTGAAGATACAAGGTGCAAATACTGGTTTTGTATATCATTTCCGTACCTATATTTTATACTATACAGCATTGGAGGCCGATTTGTAAAGAAAAATGGGACATAATCCGCCAATACTCCTCCCTCGCATACAGGAACTTTGTACCGTGTTCTCTCATATTTCAATTCTGCTTTTGAAAAACTTTTAACTCTAATTTTAAACTTATTTATAGCGTTATCTGAAAATATCGCATCTAATTTTAAAATTCCTTCAAGGTTGTTAATATGGGTGATGTGATATATTGGAATGTCCATGATTAAGCCTTTGTTTCTGCTCTTTATTAATCTCTAATGTGTAATTACGTACGTCTTTTACATCATAGGGTCTTTTTCGTGTTCTCTCTGGCAGTGATTTTGATCATTGAATTCTATCTCTCATTGAAAAATATCGTGTTCCCGTTATTATCCAAAGAACATGGATGTTGATAATTACTCTCAACCTTGATGTTTAATTAATTTAGGTCGGGAAACAGGATGAATTGCTGATATTATTATGATGTTGAATCACACCTAACGATTTTTGATCAAAATTTCCTTTTAACCGAAATGTATT
>CAYWHV010000574.1:436-1991 GCA_964458045.1 uncultured Methanospirillum sp. | reverse complement strand
CATATGTCCTTATTATTAATGAAGGATGGAAAGATATAGTTGTGGTGAAGCAGGGAGAATCCAGAGCGGCAGATTCATATGCAATTCGATCTTATGTATGTAGGCACCTGCTGATATAGTGTAGTTCGGTCAATCATGTTGGACTCTCACTCCATCGACTGGGGTTCAAATCCCCATATCAGCATTAATCAAACCGCCTCCGGCGGAATCAATTTTTCAGGTCTGATGACCGTTGAGTTTTTGAAATCGATGCATAGAGCATGTTTTTTAAAAATATCAGCAATTTGATCTGAGTAATCTTCATTCATTACTGGAGAAATGAATTCGGAATAATACCCTCTAATTTGAATTTATTCAATAATCTGCGTTATTATGGGGGGTTAGAAGGTCGGTCGCAGGGGCGATTGGTTTGTGCTCGCTTTGATGCTTTGATTCGAATTTCGATAGATTGATGATATTTTTAATCTCGCAAACTTCAATAACTTCGGAATAATAAAATGAATTTACATCTCTGAGGTCCAAGAAGATTTGAACTAAAAATCATCTTCCCGAATTCGTAAGGATAAGATTTAAAATCAAAAATAAGCAACAATAGCAATTCGATTATTACAATTTTCCACATCACCATATTTTTTCTCATATTTTTGATAATTTTTGTATAAGTTCAGTGCCCAGGAGCGAAAGAAGATCCCGTCCGGAGTATTCTGTGTGTTTGCAGATCAGGGATATAATCATCAAAGTAGTAACCAGGGTCAAGGAATAAGAACATGAAGAGACCAACGTATGAATTTAAGACTGACATACTCATCTGTCAGGTAATCATTTCAGAATTATCTGCATCTGCAAAACGCCTGATATCCCCCATGAGGTACCGGAGAAAACCAATGAGTACAATTTCTGATACGTCCTCTCTCATCCCGGAGCCAATCAGGGAAACGGTTATTCATACCCTGTTACCGCATGGAGTTTCCCGAATCCTTGTTTTTGGAAGTTTTGCAACCGGGAACCCTACCCCGGAGAGTGACCTGATCTCATCGTTTCATTTCATACCCGAAAAGACCTCTTTGACCTGGGAGGAATGAGGGAAGACCTGATAGATGCCCTGGGTATCCTGGTGGATCTGCTCAGCGAGGGAGCAATCAGTCCGTACCTGAAGGATAAGATAAAAGATGAGGCTGTGGTGATTTACACAGATGTATAACCGGGAACGATCTGGTAAAGCCAACAAACCGATGATTCATAACCACCGGGGTCCCATACACCGAACGGAAATGCAAGGATTGCTCCCCTGAGTTCCTCGCAGTTCGCCCACCGGTGGGGCATCAACTAGGCAGCAAAATTTGTCTTTGATCAGTATCCAGGGTAAAACGTCTCTCGAATAGAGTTTTGTTCGAGTAACTACCAGCATTCCAGGATTATAAACATCAGGGTTACAGCACTTGTCCCAAAAAAAATAGCACCTTCCAGGTTACTTGCGAATCAATAAGGTACCTGAATACAAGCACATCCGGGGCAATCTCACCATCTACCTCTCCACCTTCACTCGTTTAACCTC
>CAYWHV010000574.1:0-426 GCA_964458045.1 uncultured Methanospirillum sp. | reverse complement strand
ACAGAATTTCTCACATATCCATGTTCTGCACATTGAAGGGGTACGGCAGGAGCAACAAGCTGGACACAGTGCGTTCCCTTTTGTGCAGCGTTGATCCAGCGGCTCCGGGTCCATGATGGCTTGAATATCATGCGATATTCAGTCTCTGACACGCTTCCGCCATTCATGCAGGCATTCAGGGCAATATGCCAGCTCTGGAAATCCATGAAAATCCCATCAATGTCAGAAAAAGAGAAACAAACAAGGTTTGGGAATTCTCCCTTGTGCCGGTAAGTCTTCCGGTATGTTTCATCGACAAGGTCGCCACCTGTCCAGACCCGCCAGTTATCATCATAACCGGTCATCCACAGGACTGAGTCTTTTTCACCAACGGCAAAGAACACCGGGTAATATCCAATCTCTTTTTCGAGCCATTCATATGCCATA
>CAYWHV010000573.1:0-1993 GCA_964458045.1 uncultured Methanospirillum sp. | reverse complement strand
TACACCATTTTGACCCAAATTGGGAAATATGAAGTCTGGATGTCACATAAAGGCACTATGCCCGTGTTTTCTTCTCAATCAGCGTTTGAAAATTGTCTGAATGCAGTAGAAAAATGTGATGCATTTTTAGGAATTATTACTCCGTATTATGGTAGTGGAAAGGAAAAGGGTGATTTATCAATTACTCATCAAGAATTAGTAAAAGCGATAGATCTTAATAAAATCAGGTGGATTTTAGTTCATGACCATGTAGTTTTTGCACGGACACTATTAGATAATCTCGGATATGAGAAAAAAGAAGGCAGGGAAAAACTTTCTCTTCAAAAAAATAAGGTGTTTGATGATCTTCGGGTCATAGATATGTACGAATATGCAATACGTGATATTGAGGAAATTCCACTTATTGAAAGGAAAGGTAATTGGGTACAAAAATATCAGTCAGACGACGATGCACTTTTATTTGCTATTTCTCAGTTTTCACGCTTTCAGGAAGTCGAAGAGTTCATTAAAATTAATTGTAGCGATACCGAAAAGGTGGTTGAAAAGATATCCCGAAAACGAGGTAAATTATGAACCGAGATAGAATAATAGAACTTCTAAAACTCGGAGAAAACCAAAATATTGAGTTTAAAACAAATTGTAATAACCTAACAGCAATAGGAAATGAGGTTTGTGCTCTTCTCAATACAACTGGGGGTTATGTCATTTGTGGAGTTAATGACGGTGGGGAACCTATAGTTATTGATAATCCTGATCATCAGGTAAAAAGACTTGAAGAAATATTCCAAAATAATCTCTCTCCTAAAGCACCAATTTTTATTTCAATCCAAAAAATAGAAGACAAATCCTTAGTGATAATTGAGGTTCCTAAGGGTGAAGATATTCCCTATGCCTTCCAAAACGATATTTTTCTACGTATTGGTGATAGAACAAGAAGAGCAGATGTCGAAACAATTAAGGATATGGTTCTTCGTAGGCAGGTAGAGCCGGAACGATGGGAAAGACGTCTATCTCTGGCTGATATCACTAAAGATTTGAGTGAGAAAGAGATTGATTCATTTATAATAGCAGCCAAAAAAAGAATCTTTTTTCAACTTCAAGAGGATGCTGATAAATTTTCTATACTCGAAAATTTTTCACTCTCTAAATACGGACGACTTACCAATGGAGGTGATGTTCTCTTTGGAAAAAATCCGGCAATTCGATACCCCCAGGTTCGTGTTCAAGCAGTCAGATTTGAGTCTGATCAAACGGATGATACATATCTGGATATGAAAATTTATGAAGGTCCCCTTGTATCAGTATTAGAAGAAGTTTTTAATTTTATTAAAAGAAATACCCCAACAATATCACAATTTAATAAAGATTCATTGTTTAGAGAAGATAGACCCCTATACCCATGGGATGCGATAAGAGAGGGGCTCGTAAATGCATTTGTTCATCGAGATTACTCTAGTTATTCAGGGGGTATTTTTGTAAATGTTTTCAAAAACCGAATAGAAATAAAAAATGCTGGTAGGTTACCCGAAGGGATAACTCCTGAAAACCTTCTGGATAAAGGACACATATCAGTGCTTCGAAATCCCGATATTGCTCATGTTCTCTATCTTCAGGGTTTAATGGAAAAACTGGGAAGAGGGAGTCTCTTGATTATTAAAGCGTGCTCTGATAATGGATCGCCTCCTCCTCAATGGAAAGATGAACATTTCGGCGTTACATTAACCATTTATTCTCGGATTATCCATTTAGAGATCTCATTAGGAAAAGATCCAAATATCAGTAGACAGGTCACCCCGGAAGTCACCCCGGAAGTCACCCCGGAAGTTATGAAACTCCTCACTATTCTTCAGGGTGAAATGTCACGAAAAGATCTCCAAACCAGGATGAAATTAAAAGATGATGAACATTTTAGAAAATCATATTTGCTCCCTGCTATTGAAGCACATCTTATCGAAATGACCATCCCAGATAAACCTAACAGTAGAAATCAAAA
>CAYWHV010000572.1:0-1994 GCA_964458045.1 uncultured Methanospirillum sp. | reverse complement strand
ATGAAAGACGGGTCTGGAGAGATAGGGAGGATTCATCAGTCTGATATTCTGCTCACCCTGGCCGGGATGGGACCGGTGGAACGGTTCCAGCTCTCCAGCTCCGGACAGTCAGTTCAGGTAATGGCCCAGGGGTCCTGGTATGTGATACTCGCAAAACAGGTCAGAGTGATGATCCGGGACTGGCCAAAGAAGAGGGCGGCTTTGTGGCGGGTGGTTTAGATGGCCATTTCTCCAGATTATCAATTTTTTTTGACGTTTCAGGAGAAGATGGACACAGATAAATTACAAAAGATATCTGAACCTGATATGCCGGGATACTTGAATTCAATGTACACGCAGGATAATACAATGCTTATTGATTCTGTATCATACCATGCCGAAAATGAAGCGAGGATTCCATATGATTACTATTAATACCGGAGGATTTGAAAAAGTGCTTCGAAATTAATCAGGCAATGATCTTGTCTCTTACCTTGTTACAAGAGGGTTTCAAAAAGTCTGACAAACTGGAAGTCATATTTGTCTTGAATGAGTGGTTCACGGTGAACTGTTCGGAATTACTGTTCCATTATATGATCCATGAAAAGTAGTAACCTTGACCAATACTATAAAAGATGTTGCACAAAATAAGGGTCAAGATTTGATTAAGAACATTGAAAAACTAAAAATTTTATGCCTTTTTTATGGAAAAACTCTCTAAAAATCCTATCACTACAAACCAAATATTTTTAGGATATCACACCAAGAAATTCATATGGGAGATGTTGAAGCTGACATCCGAATAATAAAAGAAGGGATAGAGCAACTTACCAAAAGGATGGATTTGATTATTGAGCAACGAGACACACTTGGAATGATGCGATTATCTGATCGCTCTCTTGCTTCTTTCTTATCTGAAGAACCAGATCTTTATACTATAGCAGATTGCAAGGTTGTGTACCGTTGAAAGGAGATATTGTTCTCGTTCCATTTCCTTTTACGGATCTGTCTTCAGTAAAGTTACGTCCTGCTTTGGTTCTACTCGATACGAATAACGATATCGTGGTAGCTTTTATTTCGTCACGCATTCCGGAGAAATCTTGTGAAGGGGATGTCCTGATTTTTCAAAATCATCCTGAATTTATTCAGACAGGATTAAAACGGGATTCGTGTATTCGTATTGATAAAATTGCTACAATTGAGAAAGACCTGATTATTGGAATAATTGGTACGGTCGGAGATGGGTTAAGAAGTCAGGTATCAAAATCTATTTGCAATGTATATCATTTGTAAATCATCCATTTTTCATATCCGATGGAAAAAGTATAATATTGCGTCACGGATCTGTTTTCCTGCCATTGGTCTTCATGATAATTTTCTCTGGCTAAATGACCGGGTATGGAGAGTCATACCCATTGATCTCGATATCTGGTATAACTGGGCTTGTACACTCATGAGATGGAGATGATTCCAGAAGTGATTGCCAGGTGTGTATGCCCGTGAACAGGTAAAATCCGTAGGGAGGTCATCGGTATGAGAGCGGTTATCTTTTTTTTATGTGGTGGGAATAAAAAATTCTACCTATAGCCTATGTTAATAATCTAGAAAGGATGGAATTTTTTAGCGTTTTTACTGAAAAAAAGGGGGTGATTGCGTGAACAGGTACGAGAAGGTCGGCCGGCTCATAGCCGGTGATGATGGCTGGATTCGGGTAATGAAAGACGGTTCAGGCGAGATCGGGAGGATTCATCAGTCAGATATTCTACTCACGCTCGCAGGGATGAAACCGGAAGAACGGTTCCAGCTCTCCAGCTCCGGATCGTCGATTCAGCTAATGACCCAGGGGTCATGGTATGGAGTACTCACAAAACAGGTTCGGGGGATGATCCGGGACTGGCCGAAGAAGAGAGCAGCATTGTGGCGGGTGGTGGAGAAGATCGAAACCGGTCACTCCATTCACAATGGCGGATTATCCGGGGACGGGACAATCCGGAGCATCATCTCCGGATCATCCT
>CAYWHV010000571.1:0-2000 GCA_964458045.1 uncultured Methanospirillum sp. | reverse complement strand
CTGTTGGTCAGAAATGTCATGAATTGTTCAGAACCGATGATTGCGAAGGTGGTGAGTGTGCAACCCTTCGCGCAATGAAAGAAAAGCGAAAGATAGAAAGTGAGACTATTGCACATATCCGGGGAAAAGATATCCCTATTCACTACTATGCTTCACCTTTATACAATGATTCTGGTGAGGTTATTGGTGCGGTTGAGTATTTTGAAGACCTTACCGAATTAAGGAAAAAGGAAGATGATTTACGACGCGCCGGGAAAGAGATCCAGGGTGTTCTTAATGGTGTTGCAACCCCGGTGATTGCGATTGATACCAGTCAGAAAATTACTCACATAAATAAGGCTGGAGCAGATCTCTTTCAAAAAAACCCGGAAGATCTGATCGGGACTATTTGTCACACGTTATTTAATACTGATATCTGTCAGGGAGGTAATTGTGCGACCATGCGGAGCATCCGCGAAAGCCGCGTTATAGCTGAAGAGACGGTAGCTCATATCGGTTCAAGGGATATTCCGATACTCATCACTGCAACTCCTGTGATAAATGAAGAGGGGGTATGCACCGGTGCAGTTGAGTTTATTACTGATCTTACCTCTCAAAAAGCAGCAATCCAGGATGTTCTGACGCTTACCCAGGCTGCTGTTGAAGGAAAACTGGATACTCGTGCCGATGCAACCAGGCATCAGGGTGATTTCCGTCAGATTGTTGAGGGTATAAATGAAACGCTCGATGCGGTTATCAGGCCACTCAATATTGCTGCAGGGTATGTCGATCGTATCTCGAAAGGTGATATCCCTGAAAAGATCACTGACAAGTATTATGGTGATTTCAATACGATCAAAAACAACCTGAACTCGTGTATTGATGCGGTCAACGCCCTTGTTTCTGACGCAAATCTATTGTCAAAAGCTGCCGTTGAAGGTCGGTTGGATACCCGTGCTGATGCAACGAAACATCAGGGCGATTTCCGCAAGATTGTAGAAGGGGTGAATGATACCCTCGATGCGGTTATCGGCCCGCTCAATATTGCTGCAGAATATGTTGATCGGATTGCTAAAGGGGACATCCCACCAAAAATTGTAGATTCCTATAATGGTGATTTTAACGAGATCAAAAATAATCTGAATAGTTGTATTGATGCAATCACGCTTCTTGTATCAGATGCAGAACATCTGGTTAATGCAGCAATCGAAGGGAGACTTGACACTCGTGCTGATGCATCATTCCATCACGGAGATTATAGAAAGATCGTGGACGGGGTAAATACCACATTGAATGTTCTGGTCGGATATATTGACCGGATACCGATTCCGGTCATGGCTCTGGATAACTCATTTAATGTCCTCTACATGAATGAAACCGGAGCTGAGCTGGTTGGTTCAACGAAACAGGATCTGATTGGGAAGAAATGTTATAATCAGTTTAAAACAGGTGACTGTCAGACCCGGAATTGTGCCTGTGCACAGGCCATGGGGAAAAATACTGATGTGACCCGTCAGACTCAGGCAAATCCTGCTGGAAAAGAACTTGAAATATTGTACACTGGTATTCCTATTAAAAACAGGAAAGGAGAGGTCACCGGAGCTTTTGAATTTGTCCAGGACCAGACAGCATCCATTCGTGTTACCAGGTACCTGAACCATGAAGTAGAGAAACTGGGTGAAAACCTGGATAAGCTCAGCAGAGGCGACACAAATCTACAGATTAGTATCACTGAAGCTGACCAGTATACCAAAGATGCACATGAGAACTTTGTGAAAATAAATGCCAAACTAAGCCAGGTGAATGATGCAGTCCAGCTTCTGGTAAAAGACGCCCTCAATCTTTCAGAAGCTGGTATTGCAGGAAGATTACAGACTCGTGCTGATGCCTCCGGACATCGTGGTGATTTCCGGAAGATAGTGGAAGGGGTAAATGAGACACTGGATAGTGTCATCGTCCCGGTCAATGAAGCACTTCGTGTCTCCAGGGAATATGCGAATTCAAATTTTGCAGCACGGGTG
>CAYWHV010000570.1:0-2002 GCA_964458045.1 uncultured Methanospirillum sp. | reverse complement strand
AAAATAAGATGGTGCTTTTTGTGTAGCAGGGAATAAAAATGAAAGATTTTCAGGTTAGTGAATTTACGTGAAATGTTACTGTTTGAATGTCAATTGTTGACTACTGACTCAGGCCTCCGGTATCTCCTGATATCCGGGCAAGAAGGTATCAGGTACGGCTGGATTTAAAGTATGAGAGCGGATACCGAAGAACCTGGTGAAAAACGGTCATCCGTACCTGGTAGGTAAACTCTGTATTGATCCGATATTGAATAAGTGATCGCTCATTGGAAAGGACATATTTTACTATCTCAACAACTGCAAGCGTGCATATGACAAGAGGTAGAGAATGATGTATTTCATCTGCATAAGGAACCCGGAATCCCAGGTGATGAGTATCGAGTTTTTCCAGGAGTGGAGTGTTGCTCTCACTAAGAAAGAGATAATCAATAACCCATTTACTGGAAAGTGGCATTACGGTGGAGCTGATTGAGATGATAAAAGAGAGATAAGATGATAGGCCCTTTAAGTGGGATTAGAAACCTGACAAAATAGAGAATATCATGGTATCTGAATGAATCACCTATCTTCCATTGGGACATACTGCATAGATTCCCGAAGTAATTTCAAACGACCACGAACCGTAACTTTTCCGATTGATCCTATGGGAGGTGAATCAGGTTTCATGATATTTTACAGTCTATTCAGATCTTAAGCGATGTTTACATATTTATGAAAAATGATTTGATAATGAAAGCTACAGTCGATTTTACCGTTTATTTTCGCAGATATAAGTAGGTTATCTGAGAAGATCTGTTTCATTCAATAATGTCTCCTATTTTATAATGAACCGCTCAATTTTGAGATCCCTCTCAAAATTGGATATTTAAACCTCTCTTTTCCCTTGTCTGTATTCCCGGATCGACAGAGGGATGATGAATTGTATGCCTTAATAATATGAGCCAATAGCGTTGCGTGGGAGTGATGGTTTTATAATGATTTATTTAAATCAGGGCCCAAATTGAGGTCTATTTGTGTTGGGGTTGATCAGCATGCATTCCGGCATGTAAATTACAAGTATTTTCAGAAATTAAGTCCGAATTGAGGTTTATATGTCTCATGTTCTGTATGATACATATCAAACCCCAATTACATTCTCTATCTGGCATGCTATTCAAACACTTTTAATGGCTTCATGACAAGTACTATTTATTGCATAGTTTTCCAGATCTGCGAAAAAGAATCAGATCCACGGTAAACCGGTATCTTCCTTCTGAAGAAAAATCGGATAAAGTTACATATTGTTTAAAAATGGCTTGGTATCAAATATCCGGTCATGAAATTGACCTGGATGACCCTATTTTGAATGGATTACCCATTCAAATTTTGGATTATTCACCTTTCATCCGGCTATGGATGTTTTCGTCAGATGAATCATATATTTCCCAATATCGGAATACTCGTTCAAATATTGTTAATCGGGAAAAAGCAAATACAATTCGGAAAAAAATACTAGCTCAAACTTTAAACACAACCGAATCTGAAATTATTGTAGAATCGGGTGATAACGGAAAACCAATACTGCGAAATCCACCATCAACCCTTGAATTTTCTACTTCGTATACTCATTCCTGCTGGGTTTTAGCTATCTCTCACAAAGGATCCATCGGCATTGATATTGAAAAAATTACATGTAACCCTGGTATTCTGGATGTTGCCCGGAGATTTTTTACCCCCCAGGAATATGATTTTCTCAAAAAACTTGACGAAGAAAAAAAGACCACAGTGTTTTATCAGTTTTGGACTTTAAAGGAAGCATACCTCAAGGCAACCGGGACAGGGCTGGCCGGGCTGCAGAATATTCCTGATCTAACAGGATTCATCATATCCACTCATACGAATTCGTTCACCCAATTCCCATTCCTTGACGGGTTCATGGCATTTCTGGAATGCCATAGATATTGTCTTGCGCTCGTTTATCGTCCATAATTACTCCGGATTATCAAATTATCTGCATGAATAC
>CAYWHV010000569.1:0-2003 GCA_964458045.1 uncultured Methanospirillum sp. | reverse complement strand
CCGGTTTATCGCGAAAGTTGAGGAGATCCATAACCCGGTTTTTCTCAGACCACGTCGGTTTGGAAAATCCCTTTTCTGCTCAATGCTTTCCTATTACTATGATCGTGCACAAGAAAAGAGATTTGATGAACTCTTTGGTCATACCTGGATAGGGAAAAACCCAACCGCACGTCATAACCAGTTTATCGTTCTAAAATTGGATTTTTCCGAGATTGGTGTTTCAGGATCACAGACCAGTCTGGAAGAGAAATTTCACCTGTATTGTAATGAACGGATATCATCCCTGTCTGCAGTATACCCAGATATTATGCAGGATATCCCACCCATCCGTCCTGAACTGGATTCCTGCATGAATCTTTCAATCTGGCTTGACAACCTTCAAAAACGTGGATTACCCCGGGTATATGTGATCATTGATGAGTATGACAATTTTGCAAACCAACTGATCACCAGTAACCAGGATCATGCCTACCAGGACATGACCAGTGGAGATAGTTTTCTCCGGACATTTTTCAAAGTTCTGAAAGCAGGGAGGCAGACTGATGCTATTGAAAATATCTTCATCACCGGTGTATTACCGATTACCATCGACGACCTGACATCCAGTTATAATATCGGGACATTTCTGACTCTTGACGCATCATTTGAGGATATGCTTGGGTTTACCCAGGAAGAGACAGATCGGCTCCTGGATGAGATCTATACTGATTTTCTCTTCGATCCTGCCACCAGATCTGATGTGGATGAGGTCATTAAGACACAATATGACGGCTATCATTTTGTTGATCCATCAGGTCAGGCCCTGTACAATTCAACGATGCTGATGTTCTTCCTTCGTCAGTTCTGTGACCAGAAGATCATTCCAAAACACCTGACTGATCTGAATCTCCGGACCGATCTCTCATGGATTCAGCGGATTACGAAAGGATCAGATCATGCTGAGGAACTTATCTCTGAACTGCTTACGTCAGATACCATCGCCTATGATGACGATTACCTGGTAACAAAATTCAATAAGGCTCAGTTCTTCACGAAAGGGTACTATCCGATATCGTTATTTTATCTTGGGCTCCTCACGAGGGATGATCAGTTCAGACTCCGGATTCCGAATATGAATATCCGCAAAATATTTGCTGAATACTTTAATGAGCTCCTGCACATTGACGTATCCACCAAATACGAAGAGATGATGCGAAGTTTCATTCAGAATCCTGATTTACCCCGTCTTTTTGCTGACTACTGGCGGCTTTATATCAGTCAGCTGCCTGAAGCAGTCTTTATAAGGGTGAATGAAAATTTTTATCGGACAACCTTTTATGAACTCTGTAGCCGGTATCTATCCACCTGGTTTACCTGGAATATCGAGCGGTCATACCCGGAGGGACGAAGTGATCTTGAGTTTGTCGGGAAATATCATGAAAAATTCGCTGGTATCAGGTGGATTATTGAGTTTAAATATTACTCAAATGCAGAGTTAAACCGGCTTTCAAAAACGATTGACGAGTTTACTGCCCAGAACGATGATATCATGCAGATTCAGGGGTATGCGAAGGGATTGAACCGAGAACAATCTCATGATTCGTTTCGTCTATTTCTGATTTATTGTTTTGGAAATCAGGGATTCCGGGTTTTTGAGGTATAAATTTCTGGTTTACTAAAAAAAACCGGGTGTAATCATGAAAACGATGGAAGATGTGATCGAGATGGAGACCCTTTATGATCACCACCATTCTTACAGTATGGTTGCCCGTGAATTGAATATCTCACGCAATACGGTGAAAAAGTATCTTCGACTTTTAAAAGAGGTCAAAGAGGGTGCACGGGATGAGATTTTCCCACACCGGGTAATTCATGCCAGAAAACGGGTTGTTACGGATGAGATTATTGCCTCTATTCACACTATTCTGGCTGATGACATAAAAAAGCAAAGGGGAAAACGAATAACTGCTAAATCTATTCATCAGCAGATTACAGAGTCCGGGATAAAAATCGGGTATTCATCC
>CAYWHV010000568.1:0-2003 GCA_964458045.1 uncultured Methanospirillum sp. | reverse complement strand
CGTGGTATCATATCTCTGTAATAAAAAATGGTCCGGGATCAGCAGTCAAATCGGTGAGCGTTGAAGGGTGCATCCAATTAGATAGTGCGGTTCATCTCACTGATGAAGAGGGCGAACACCAGGTTGTGGTTCAACTTGGAGAATGAGATCCCTTGGATTGTATGGTATTTAGGGAATCCGAATAATATAAAGGGACAACCAGTAGTTCCAGGCTATCAAGCTGGTTAAACTTATTTCAGTAAAAATATTTATTGCATGTATTTTTAATCCGCCTGAATCGTCACGGGAACATGCTGCAGGGTGCAGATAGGAGAGACTTTTACTGATTCGAGTAAAAAGTTTCCTTGTACTAAAAGATCTTTGAAATCTTCTAAAAATTCCTTTGAATACCAAGTGAACTGATGAACCATCTGATCGTTACAATAATCCAACAGGGATTTCAGAGAATCCACCCGTTTATTATTGATATGTTTTCTGAAACTTTGGTTAAGAAATGAGGTTGTAATCTTTGGATTATCATCAAGATCAACAGAATGACGATGAATCTCCTCAAAAGAGGGTTTCAGATGACTGCTGACTCCAAAAACGAGAACAAATACGAAAAGGACAGGGTCGAGTTTCCTTTTTCTCTTTATGAAACACCCCTCTCCCATGACATACATTCACGGATAATGTATGCAGGTCTGTCATTCCTTTATCTGGTGAAACTACGGGTAAAATCATAAGGTTCCTCTGGATATGGGCTTTCATCGGAAATTTTTTGATAGGATCCTGATATAAAGTCGAGTTTCTTCAGATCGATCGTTCCAATGTTCTGGTTCGTGTATGTTTTTACATAATATATCCGGTTCTTATGATCCCTCACCAGGGAAAACTGTGTAAATAATTGCACTTCATGGAAGAAGATCTCATTGGTATCTGCTCCATTCTCCAGAATAACTGCTGGATCTTCTCCGGTGACAACATCAACCGAGTTTAGCAGGTGAAATGCCTGCATAACGGAATTGTGGATTGTATCAGTCCCGGATTTTGGAGGTAGATTATACTGGTTGAGTTTCGTTAATCTGACAAACCGGTCAGCGGGCGATGGGCCTCCGGGAAGGCCGGCAAATAAATTCTGCGGTGTTTCATTCTCATAGTATGCAAGATTACTCACCTGATTCGGGTATGATGGATCATTCGTCAGGACACCCCCACGGATATCGACATCCAAACCGTCATACATGTTCATGACGATTTCACCGGTCTCGTTCTTCACCCACTCTGCTATGAGTGTCTTTCCATCAGCATCATGAACGATCAGGTGGAGGGGATCCTTACCTGATAACTCAGGGGGGCACCAGATCTCAACTTCCTGTAGTCCCTGTTTCACCTCATGAACGTTCCGGAAGTTTCCAGCAAGATATGATACAAGATCCAAGTATAACAACGATTTTTCAGACCGGTTTGTTGTCGCCGGGTACTCTGATTCCACGAGTGTAAGGAATGCAGCAGACAGCCCTTCTTCATTCAGAGTCTCAACATATTGTGGCCTTTTAGATTCTGGAAAACCGGAGACCTGAGGGAAACTGGACTCAACACCTACAAACCCATACCGGTTTTTCCATGATAACCCGGGTTTTACAGGATTTATTGATGAAACAGACTCCCACTGCTGATCCCTGACCTCCACCATGAATGACCCTTTCACCCCTTCCTTCTCGAACCAGTCTATTGTCCGGCCGGAGATGACAACTTCAGGGTTGTCTGTTTTCAACAGGAAATCCGAGCACCCTGCCACTGGTGTCAGGAGAATGAAGAGCAAAACAAGCACCGATAATAAATCTTTCATTGAATTCATCTGCCGGGTTATCTGTTTTGTTTGGATATAGATGTACCGGAAGTGAAACCAGTGAAATCATGATCCCTTTCTTGCTCTCAACACCAAATCAATCTCAGTTCAATGTTGGAATTCAGAATATAGTCGGAATAATTATGTAATATTTACGACCATAACTAAGATA
>CAYWHV010000567.1:0-2006 GCA_964458045.1 uncultured Methanospirillum sp. | reverse complement strand
CATCCGGGCGAGAACGCAGGTCCATTCATCCCTGATAAAACCCGATACCGTAATGCTTCTGTAAAAAATTCAGGGTTTTTTCAGAATCTGCCCATCGTTTATCAAGATTATTGATGATATCATCGATATCCTGGACACACGTGGAAACAGATTTTTCAATCACGGGGGCATGCATCTCGACAAGACTTGATATTACCGTGAGGGGATTTCTGATTTTGTCATTCAGGAGAGCCAGTTCGACCAGGTTGTGTTCTAACTGACGAAGAAGATTCTTTCGTTCTTCTTCAAGCGTCTTCTGATCTGTAATATCAATCGCTATCCCGATAGTGCCCGTAATGCTGTCTGATGCATCACGAAGGGGAGACGTGAATAATACAAAATACCGGTCTTTAAACGAACCCTCTACGGTAGAGACCATTCCCTCAAGAGCCTGGTAATGAGCTTTCAACAGGGAATTTTCTGCCTGATGAAAGACAGAATCAATTTTCCTGCCCGCTCCGTCGTTTGGAGAAAGCCCCATGTGATTCAGCCCGTCCCCATAGATGCTCTTGATCACCATATCGGTATCTGTCGTCAGGACAATTCCGGGAATATGGTCCACGACCATGCGGAGTTTCTTCTCGTTTTCAAACAGATTCTGCTCTTTTTCCCTCAGGATCTCATAATTGTGCCTGAGTTCCTCTTCCGTTGAGAGGATCTCCTCATATGCAGCACCGAGCTCCTCATTTTTCTTCAGGAGTTCATTCTCTGCCAGTTTTTTTTCTGTGATATCTGTTGCAAATACCCGGGCGGTCCGGTATTGTTTTGTGACATAGATATACTCATGAAAGAACCGGTCAGAAAGGGAGATCTCCCGTTGAAACGTCGTCTCATTCCCGGTTCTGACAGCCTGCAGGATCTCTCCAAGATTGTCGGGAATCAACCGGGAGAGATCCGTCGTATGGGTATGTTTCATGATCACGGAGATGGCTGCTTCATTGCTTGAAGTGATGACCCCTTCTGCATCCATCTCAAAGATCGGATTCGGATTAGCCTCGATAAAGGATGCAAGAGACCAGATCTTCTCCTCATAATTCACGATATCGGTGATATCCAGGGGAATCGTCACCATATAGGAAAGACCCCTGATCGTAATCATCACCCCTGAGAAGAGGATCTCTTTCACTTCCCGGTCTTTTCCCCGCATTTTAACGGGGACAAGGCTGAATGAACCGTCTTTTTTCATCAGGTCCACGATCATCTGCCGGTCGGTGAGATCAACCCAGAAATCAAGATCCACCGAGCCTTTTCCGATGACCTCCTCCCGGGTATATCCCCACTGCTGCGTGAAGTGCTTGTTGACTTCAAAGAATTGTCCGGTCATCAGATCCGTGATCGCAATCCCCTGCGGGATGAGATCAAATATCGATCGAAAGAGTTCTTCGTCTTCTCCCTGCCAGGCAGCGGTGTGAGAATCGGGAGGCATGTCATGGATCATCCAGATTCTGCCCAGCATTTCTCCGGAGTTATCAAAAAGAGGTTTCGTGTTCAGGCTTTTTTCTCCTTCCTGGCAGGAGAACGTAAAAGTGGTCTCAAGAAAGGGATCCTGGTGAATTTTTTCCAGAGCATCACAAAACGGTTCCGGGGAGATGCCGAGAGCGCGAAATCCGGGCATAGATTCTTCAAACCCGGTGCCCAGAGCAGTCTTATCAAGATAAAAAATCAGTTTTCCCGGCTGATTGAAAAAGAGAATCGAGAGATCTGGATCGGTGATGAGGATTCCCTCTGAAATCGCCTCATACCCGGCCAGGAGCGCTGCATTGGAATCGAACAAGACTACCCTCGTGTCAGATGATGATACTTTTTTTCAACCGACCGTCATTGAGCAACCGTAAACCGTCCCATCTCTGAGGTTATCCGCTGAACTGCTCCGGCTGCCTCATTAATTGCCCGCGAGATCTGATCGATTGACGCAGTGACTTCCTCCGTTGCTGCCGCGGAATCCACCGCTTCTTTCGCCGTCTGCC
>CAYWHV010000566.1:1367-2007 GCA_964458045.1 uncultured Methanospirillum sp. | reverse complement strand
ATCAATCTGGAACTGTGCGACAAACTCGATGTTTTCTTTAGCCTGTTCGAAAAATCCATATTTGCCTAATGCAAGTGATTGAAAACAGGGTTCTCCTGTGTTAGCGCTTCTATACATTTCAGTTCCTGCCAGACCAGCTATCCTTCCATCTGCCTGTTCTTCCCTCATTACGAAAATATCACATAAACATGCCTTATATGCTTTTTCTATTATTGGGTCAGGTAAATTAAATACTGGAGCTTTTCTGATTATATCTTTCCATGCATCTAACCCTTTTATGCACAATGAAGTCCAATCTGCTTTTAAGAGATACTCTATATCGTCATTGTATTTTCTGTTTGGACGCAAGAGCAGGCTTTTCGAAGTCTTGTCAGGGTATACGGAATATTTATATGTGACTGCTTCCCGTCGTGACGGGACAGCAGGTGTTATGCTTGCATCCATAATTACTATTCTGTCTGATGCATCATTGAATATGGGATTGACAACACTGTATGAACATTCAAAGTCCACCCATTTCGTGTTAACAGTGTTATCTAGAACGCATGCGTTCAAAAAAACATCCTTTTTCTCAGAAGTTGAATTATGAACTGATATATCCAGAACATCACCAAGTTCAGTTGCAATGCACTTAATAATT
>CAYWHV010000566.1:0-1357 GCA_964458045.1 uncultured Methanospirillum sp. | reverse complement strand
ATTAATTCAATCCCATCTGTTTTGGCTTCATATATTAATGATGGTATGTATCCATCAATCCTTCTCCATGAATAACCTTCAATTGGCACTTCGTCACAAATTGCAGTTATTTTCACTTTCCAGTCTAGACGTACTCTCTTGTACGCGCCTAAAGGATTGTTCTTTGTATTGCTGTCACTCCAAAGCATCATTAATGAATCCTTTGAGCAATCAAAGAGAGTCTTATTACTTGATTCAGGCAAGCATACGCATATTCTGTGAGGTTCAGCAAATGCATAATTGAAATCAATTGGTGATTTTTTCATTTTTTCTTGTATGATATGTTCGTTAACTAATCATACTCCTCCTATTTTTTTTCTAATTTATATTAAGTATTCTTTTTGCGTTATTTCCCAATATCATTTCTTTCGAATTCTGGTCAATAGGAAGACTATTTATTGCAGATACTTCATTTACAGCATTACTCCATGGAGAATCGGAACCGAAAAGTATCCTGTCATCTCCATGAGCTTTTACAATTCTTAAAAAATGATCTTTAGGATAATACTCGAAACCCATTGAAGTATCCAGGTATATGTTTTTTCCAACAAGATATCTCTCTACATCATCCCATTGATTATGACCGCCAAGATGCGCTGCTATAATTATACCGCCCTTCATCTGGTCAGCTATATACGCGAATTTTTCCGGATTACTCCTGTATGGAGGAGGCATTCCATGATCTTCTCCCGCGTGGTGAAGGATGATAAGGCCTTTGCTTAATGCGTAATCATATATCTTAAGGGCTTTCGGATCATCAATGTTGAAATCCTGATATTCTGCATGGAATTTAATCCCTTTTAATCCGAGGCTGCATATGAAATCTATATCCTTTTTAAAATCATCTGTATGAGGGAATATTCCTCCAAAAGGGATAACCCTGTCACTTGAAATGCTCTGTACCCAGAGATTGGTTTTTTCCAGTTGAGTTTTTTTTGTTATTATCGTCTGCACGACAGAAATATCTATATTCCATTGATTCATCCTGTCAATCAGACTTTTCTTTGTAAGCTCTGTAACCGGTTCATATCGGTAATTGATATTTTTCAAAAGGGTTTCTTTTGCTTTTGGTGCAAGATCATCAGGGAATATATGAGTGTGGAAATCAATTATCATACTGCTTTTCCTTTTCGTTTATTGAATATTAACATCATTATGCTTTTAATTCAATAAAGCTTTTACATTTCCTGCATATCATTTTATTCTTCAGCAATTACTATTTTATTGAATTTACATCTATCCAGCAGTTTTCCCTGACTGACATCTCAACCGCATCCAGCACCTGAGCGCCGCCAACGAAACCCTGCAGGGCAACCTG
>CAYWHV010000565.1:0-2010 GCA_964458045.1 uncultured Methanospirillum sp. | reverse complement strand
GCCCTTCACATCCTCAAGATGGCGTATGTCATCTGGTTTTTAAAACATCAGATATCAGAAAACCGGTCATCAACACTCAGAGAGTTATATTACATATCAGAAGGCTGGAAGCGGGCAAAGTTTGGTGCACAAAACGACTCAAACCTGCTGGTGGAAGACCTTGAGATCCTGACCGACGTGCAGCGTGAACAGTGCAACCTGCGGCCGGAGGAGGACGGTGCAGGAATCTTCGGCCCGCTCCGGATCCGGGAGGAGACCCGGCGGGGTCCCAAGGAGATCCACTGCGGGGATGATGTCGGTGAGGCAGGGTACCAGATCCCGACCAATGTCGAGAAACTCGAGTTCGTGGATCATGATGCAAAGATGGTCATCGCCATCGAGACCGGTGGTATGTATGCCCGGCTTATCGAGAACGGGTTTGACGAGAAGTACCAGGCCATCCTTGTCCACCTGAAAGGACAACCGGCACGATCCACCCGGAGAGTCCTCAACCGGCTGGCCAGTGAATTTCATCTCCCCGTCACCGTGTTTACCGATGGTGACCCCTGGTCATACCGGATCTTTGCAAGTGTTGCATATGGTGCAATAAAAAGTGCCCACATATCAGAGATTCTGGTTACTCCGTCCGCCCGGTTCATCGGGGTGCAGCCATCCGATATCAGGGACTATGACCTTCCCTCAGACTCCCTGACCGAGCAGGATATCGCGGCCCTCAAGGCAGAACTGACCGATCCACGGTTTGCCGGAGATTACTGGAAAGAGCAGATAAACCTTCAGCTGGCATTAAACCTGAAGTCAGAACAGCAGGCATTTGCAGCACGAGGTCTTGATTTTGTCACGGATGAGTACCTGCCAGCCAGACTTTCCGACATGGGAGTATTACGGAAATAGTCCGGCATCAATCACTATCACTATATCCTTTTTCCTCCCTGATCTTACTACATGGATCCGTTCTCATTTCCCCCGATAATGCTCCCTCTTCTCATCAATGCAATCGTCCTTCTGGTAACGCTCCTTTATGGATGTCGGGAAGATATCAGGGAACGGGCTGTTCCGGTGGTGATGTGGTACCCGGCGGTTGCCATCGGTATCCCGATGCTGATATGGTTCTGGTACTCGGTCATCACATCAGGCGATCTCCCCTTTATGATGCCCCTGATCCCCCTGATCCTCTTCTTTGTTATCGCCTTCTATCTCTTCACGAGATTCCACCTCATGGGAATGGCAGATACCAAGGCACTTATCCTGATCACCGTTCTGATCCCGTGTTTTCCGTTCGTTCCTCTCACCGGATACCCGCTCTTTGGTTTTCCCCCCTATGTCTTCCTTCCCTTCAGCGTCCTCTTTAATGCCGTCGTCCTGAACCTGCTTTTGCCGGTGGCCTTCTTCATCATAAACCTGGTAAAAGGAAACAAAGCCCCCCTTCCCTACCTGTTCCTGGGGTACCCGGTCAAAGGCGAGACAATTGCAGATGAGTTCGGCATTGTCATGGAGAACTTTGAAGAGGCAGATGGGAATCTCACCAGGTCATTCATCCCGGTCAGGGCAGCAATCAGGGACATGCTGGCCGGAGGAAACCGGATATACACAAAGTCTCTCAAAGAAAGTCCGAATCAATACCGAAAAGAACTTGACCTCTATAAAAAAGCCGGGATAGTGTGGATCAGTTATGGCGTTCCGTTCCTCATTCCCATCACCGCAGGATTTCTGACCGCGATGATCTTCGGTGACTTTTTCATGGCTCTCCTCACCCTGATCGCTTCATAGGATATCCCTAATCCTGCTTTTTTACAGACCAGTGCCATCATTTCCTGATGCCAGGGATCTGATGATGACAATCACCGGAAAAAATATCATATCGCGTTTTTGAGCCATATAAGGTATATAATAAAAGGAATGAATGACCAATTATAACCCGGTGAAAATATTTGAAAATAGTTCCTGATACAAGCGTCGTAATAGATGGACGCATCACCAATCTAATTGATACCGGAGAATATAACGGAGCCC
>CAYWHV010000564.1:0-2011 GCA_964458045.1 uncultured Methanospirillum sp. | reverse complement strand
CAGATGGATCGGGTATTGGGATAGGAGTCATTTCAAATGGTGCAGGTGGACTTTTGCAGGCTCAGCAATCTGGCGATCTTCCCGAAAATGTGATAGTTCTCATGAATGGAAGAGGTAGTGAAGGAACAGCGATGATGGAGATCATCCATGATATCGCTCCCGGTGCACCACTGCTCTACCATGATTTTGGTGGAGGAGCACAGAATGACTTTATTTATGCAATAGAATCTCTCATCGATGCAGGTGCCAGAATTATTGTAGATGATGTAGGATTTTTACAAGTCCCTTATTTTGAGGATGGGTATACTGCTGAAAATTTAAACCGGATACTTGATGAGCATCCTGAAGTGATTATCGTCAGTGCTGCGGGAAATAATGCAGAAATACACTACCAGGCAAAATTTTCTGATGATGGTTTTGGGTATCACTCATTTGATGGGATGAGAGGTATTCCCATCGCTATCCAGCCGGGAGGAATGTTTTCTGCATTTTTACAATGGGATGATATGTATGGAAGCTCTGTAAACGATTATAACCTGTACCTTGAAGAAAATGGGGAGCTGATTGCACTCAGTGAACGTCTGCAGGATGGAAGCACTCTTCCTGAAGAAAAATTCACCTACATGAATGAAGGCAATAGCCTTGTCCAGGGTGAACTCAGGATAAAGAAAGAAAACCCCTCTGCGGAAGATAAAAATATTGAAATTTTTATTAATGCCCAAAAAGATAAGGTATACATCACCAGGGAACATCTGGTAATTGAAGATTCAATTATCGGGCAGGCAGCAGTCCCTAAAGTTTTATCAGTAGCTGCGATATCGCCTGAAAAAGTAAACGCCATCGAACGATACTCATCACAGGGCTTTGTTACTATTTCATACCCGGAAAGCACTGTGAGACAAAAACCGGACATTACCGGAATTAATAATATTGCCGTTTCAGGTGCTGGTGGATTTCCAAAAACATTCCCCGGCACAAGTGCAGCAGCTCCGCATATTGCAGGATTGCTGGCTCTTGAATGGAGTCTTTTCCCTGCCATCCCTGCTGATGACATGAGGGAAACCCTGCTTTCAACGACCCTTGAACTTGGGGAACCGGGTTGGGACCCGGCTTTTGGATATGGTCTGCCTGATGCAATAAAAATGTATGAAAAATTACAGGGATTAAAACCGGAAAATCCTCTTGACCCATCACTCGCACAAAAACCGATTCAACCCATACAGTCCATGATGGAACCTCCTATTATGCTCTCTGGTTCGGGAGAGATTACCGGGCCTGTTATCATCACATCTCCGGGAACATACACACTTGGTAAAGATATCTCTCACTCCGCCGGATCAATCATTACGATCATGTCTTCCGATGTTACCATACAGGGCGGAGGAAAAAGAATTGAAGGTTTAAGTGTCCAGTTTATCGATAATACTCCAATAGATCAGAATGCAATCCTCATCCAGCCCCCGGATTCAGGTAAACTGAAAAACGTCGTGATCAGGGATATGGTAATTGAAGGCTCAACCAATGCCATTATTGGAAAACAACTGGATCAACTTCATATTGATGGGTGCACCCTGTCACACAACGCAATAGGAATCGGTCTCTATGGATCTGATAATGGACTTATCGAAAACTGTCTCCTTTCTGGTAATTCATATAAAGGTCTGGCAATCAAAGATGGTTCATCTGAAAATCTGGTCAAAGGAAATACCATAGAAAAAAACCTTTATGGAATAGATACGATTGGAAGTGTAAACACAGTTCTGGAGGACAATATTATCCGAGACAACCGAAGGGAGGATGTATACACCCCGAAAGAGTCTGCACCAGCAATAGTTCCCACAGTCACTCCCACCGGGGTAGCTCCCTGTCCGGATTTGAATTATGATGGAATATGTGATGATCCGAACGGAACCCCACAGCCAACGAAGGCACCAACGACTTCATCAGTTCCATTTTCCTATTCAGAAGAAATCTCGATGACAACCATCTATTCATATCCGACATACTATCC
>CAYWHV010000563.1:0-2012 GCA_964458045.1 uncultured Methanospirillum sp. | reverse complement strand
ACATGGGCAGATACGGTGTCGGATCTGGCATAATCCCCCCATTATTTTGTGGTGATGACATGAACCGGGGATGTGCGATTGGATGTATTCTGCTGCTCATAGCCGGTTTCGTGGGTGCAGACTCGATATCATCAACCATCATGTGTGACGGGGCATCCTGGGTCTCATCTTCCGTCATCGGACAGGGACAGACCTATGCAGCAAACCTCTTCACCACCAGTATTGCATCGATCATGAGAGAGTTGCAGGTGAAAGACGGGAAGGTAAACGCTGTCACCGTTGCTGATTCATCAGGTCCGATGGGGATTGATGAGTATTCAGGACAGGGAGCAAATCAGACACCGGCACAGAGCGGATGTGTGTTTGTGGTTTCTGAAAACCGGACCAGGGCACAGGATGAGATCAGGTATTCGGGGCTCATGATGACCGGTCTGTATGCATCCTCCCGGGACCTTACCTCATCAGAGACATCGGCAGCAACGATGGTCAACGGAACCGGGATGATTCTTGCCCGTGCATCGTCACAGGACCAGAGCAATGAGACAACTCATGCCAGTGATGTTGCAGGCAGGCTGAATATGACCGAACGGATTGTATTCGGAGGAGAAGAGTGAGTATTGACCTGATTGTGACAGGTATATCTATTGGAACTGCCCTTTTGAACGCCGGGGCGGTTGCAGGGATGTACGTGCATATGATGAGATCTGCCCGGAACGTTGTATGCACCATCCGGACAGCAGAGGACGGGGAGGTGAGGATCGATGATCCGTTCCTGATTAAGGGGAAACCCCTATTTCCTTCTCACTTTTTTACTCCTGAAGAGAAATCAACACCAAAACAACCATTATGATTCTTGGATTGGGGGATTGATTATCTCCAAAAAATCTACTCTGGAAAAATCTGAATCGTTTGTCACAATCTTTCCAAGCCCATACTGTTTACATGAAGCTGCTATAAGAGCATCATGAGGCATTAAATGATAGGAATTCATAATCTGAAAGATATAACTCCCCGAATGTGATGGTAGATTGATAAAAATTGATAAGAGATCTTGTAAATCATCAGAATCTATGCTGAGATAAGGTAATTTTTCTCGTATTCTTTTTGATGATAACTGAGTTTGAGCCCTTAGAAAACCCAGAATCACTTCTGAGTAAACAATATCATTGATATATCCCTGGATAATACCCATTTCAACCTTTTCAATATATTCTGAAGCAAGGGAGTAATTACCAGTGAGATGATAGAGGAAAATATTTGAATCAAAAAAGGCTTTCATCTTCTATCTCCTCAATAATCTTTTCAATAGAATTTGAGGACATTATTCCTTTCGTTTTCCTCGTAATAGTGCCCTGAATGATTATCGTTGCCTTTGTTTTATCTGCGAGATCGGGTTTTTTTAGTGGTTTAAAAACTCCGTCCTCATATATCGCTTCAATAATTTCTCCCATAAAGCATCCGATGAATTTTTACATATTAATATACGTATCAAAGATATACAAGTTTCATTGTAGGTACAGGCCAGATTTCAGGACATAGTCAACCGTGAAAACTAAAGGGCAGGTTCTCGCAACTCCTTTCGCAAGTAAAGCTTCAATAATTACCTGAAACCGGCGAGAGATGCAGGGTGTGTAGAGATGACTCTGACGGATTCACCAAAAAGTCCGACGCAGAAATACCGATAATTCCGGTAACAATTTCAATCGCCCTGTCTGCTGGATCAATCAAAAAACCAGGCATTTCAATAGCCGATGCCATTATTGCATCAACTGCCCAGGAAATGCAGGCTGTGGTTGTAACTGGCGACCCACATTTCTCTGAAATGGGAATGGTGATAAAAAAATACAGATGAATGCCGGGGTCGCTATCTCTAACTATTGAAATTTGTTTTTTTTGAAAAATTATGCTGATTCCGTTTTAATTTACAAAATAAGAATGTTTTAAACAACCCCCTCACTTTGTTTTTGAATCTGAATCGGCAAGAAAATACTGACATTGCCATCATTACAAGG
>CAYWHV010000562.1:0-2015 GCA_964458045.1 uncultured Methanospirillum sp. | reverse complement strand
GATAAAATCCTGTTTCAGAATTCTTATCTTGATGAATAATATCAATCATAGGTATCATGGCAATCGTATTAATGTAATCATGGTCATCGGTGATGGTGTTAGCCCCTTCATTAATAAAATATTTCCCGAATCCGAGGCGATAGGAAACGCCCCATATTTTTGAAACAATAGCAGGGGCAAAATGGGAGGATATTCCTTCGTGGTAGAAAGTGGCATTCGAAGCGCCAACCATATCAAGAAGAATTCCGTAATCGGCCTTGTAATTTTGCTTATGAGGATTTTTAGCCCAGTATTGAGAGCCTAAACACCACCAGTCACCGGGGATGTTTTCACTGTTAGGAGTTCCATAATCTTCCGCATCAAAGAAGATGATATCTACCCCGACTGCCGGATTTTTTATCTTAAGCTGGCGGGCAACCTCCATAAGTACTCCAATTCCGCTGGCACCATCATTTGCACCACTGATAGGCTTACTTCTATTCTCTTCTATTGGGTCGTGGTCTGCAATATGTCTGGAATCCCAATGTGCTGCCAGTAAAATTCGTTTCTCTTTTTCCGGGGCAAAGGATGCTATTATGTTCCAGCAGTTCAGCTTATTGCCATCATAAGTTTTTGCATTGAATGATTGCATGATTACCTGATCGCAGTATTTTTCCATACTTTCCTTAAGAAACCGGGCACATTTTTTATGAGCTTCGCTATTTGGAACCCTGGGGCCGAAATCGGTCTGAGACTTAACAAAAAAGAAGGCTGAATCAGCACTAAAATCAGGTGTTTCGATTTGTGGTTTATCAGTACCGGAGATTGATGTTGTTTTGTTTTTTTCTGAATTACATGAAGTCATGATAACGACAGCACATATCAAAATCAAAATATTTTTTTTCATTCTTGATGATTGAGATTATTTTTCCAATGAACGTGCAAAAATAGCAAGTTATTTTTTAACTTGCTATTTTGAGAAAAGAATAATGAAACTAATTTTTTGGGGGATTATAGTAAGAAATTATAAATACGTAAGTAGTTTCTTTTATAATACCGTAATACTTCCTGTGTGTTTTGTAACAATTCCATTGTAATCAGTAATGTATATTACATAGTTATAGAAGGCATTGAAATAGGTTTTCCCATAAACCTCTCCGGCCCATTTGAAATCTTTATCAGTTGAGTGGAAAATCATAGTGCCATATCTGTCAAAAATGGATATCTCAACCTTCTCAACCAAGTTTTTCTGGGGAAGATAAAAATAGTCATTAAGCCCATTCTCATCGGAAGGGGAGATGGAGTTTGGCAATACAATATTGGGGACACAGGCCGGGATTACAATTGCATCCTGGGCAACACAACCGCTATTATCAGTAACGGTAACTGAATAAGTGCCGGGTGCTGTAATGACAAGAGAGCCTAACGTAGAACCGTCATTCCACAGGAAAGAGGGCTCTTCAGCTTCTGTTTCGGCAATCAGGTTTGCAGAGAACTGATCGCAGTAATCTCCTTGTTGCTGAATTACCACCTGCGGATTTTCAACAATGACGGCGACATCAACAAGGCTGTCACATCCGTTCCATGAGGCTGTTTCGAAAACTACCTGATAAGTTCCTTCTTGGGCAAAAGAGTAGTCTGCATTATAAACATAAGGCAGGTTCTCGTGGCAGGTTTTAATAGTATCTGTGGTATTTGCTCCGATGGTTGCATCCTGATCCACCGTAACCACTTGGGTGAGGGTATCTGCGCAAACATTGTCGGGGTCAAACAAAACACACCTGACATTATAAGTTCCCGGGTCATCATAAATATGCAATGGATTTACATCAGTAGAAAGCGGAGTGCCGTCCCCAAAATCCCATTCGGTAAACTGAACCGGTAAGGTGACGCTGTTGGCTCCGATAATTCTCACAATGCCTGTATTCTCAAATTGAACCTTATAATTGCATGCATCCTTGATTTGTGAGTATTCAAATTGTGAGGTAAGGTCATAATAGGTAATGTTAATATCCATTTCAATTTCGGCACCGGTA
>CAYWHV010000561.1:0-2018 GCA_964458045.1 uncultured Methanospirillum sp. | reverse complement strand
GGTTTCATCGAAACTAAAGCCGATGTAGCTTCCCCTACGCGCTGAACGGTGACCGCGTTGGGATATGACAATGCCATAGGAACCTCATCGGTGCCCACAGCCCAGACCATTACAAACTGCCCCGGACAGGAGGAGAAAACCTGATCGAAAAAAATCGTGGTAACACCTGGACTTTCCTGCACAACACGGGTGACAGTTACCGGAACCGGAAGACCATCAGACATGGGCACACCCCACAATCTCACGTGCTGAAATTCCGTCAGGAGCATATAATTCATCACAAATATGCCTGAAAATTTCAGGGTCCTGAACAACAGCACTTCCAATCTCAACACCCTGTGCCCCGGCCATCATCATCTCAATGACATCCTCTGCACATGAGACCCCACCACATCCGATGATGGGAACTGAACAGGCCTCATACAATTCATAGACACACCGGACAGCTATCGGAAAAATTGCCTTTCCGGAGAGACCCCCAAATTTATTCCCAAGAACCGGCCGTCGCAGTCCGGTTGAAATTCGCATGGCGCGAACAGTATTGATAGCTACGATCGCGTCTGCACCGCCTTCTTCAGCAGCCCTGCCAATGGCAGTAATATCAGTAACATTCGGGGTCAGTTTCACCCATACTGGTTTTTTCCATTCTTTTACTGCCTCAGTACATGCCTTCACCACTTCAGGATTTGTCCCTATCTGGGCACCAAACCCGGCTGCATGAGGACAACTGACATTGAGTTCAAAAGCCTGTGCTTTCTCTGCAAACCAACCTGCAACCTCGTGGAATTCCTCAGGATTACCACCAAATATACTCACAATGACCGGTTCACCTTCTAATGAGGACAATTCCTGTACAAATTCCTTCGAGGGATTTGGAAGACCCATCGCATTCATGACCCCGTCTTCCAGAACAACAACACATGGTCCCGCATGTCCATACCGCGGCTCTGGGCCGATGGATTTCGTCACAACCGCTCCCGCACCCTGTCGTAACATCCGTGATAGAGAAGAAGCGCAGGTCCCAAGCACCCCTGCTGCGAGAAACAGGTGATTTCTGACAGGTACACCCGCGATATGTACGGGTTCCTGTTTCAGTCTCATCATGATGAGAGAGATGGTGATGATGGTAATTATCTATTCTTCGTTCCTACGAGTATGGGATGACCAGCCTTGCAGTATTCGGTACCGGGCGTATTGGAGGCGGAGTTGCAGCCCGTGCCGTATCCAGTGGCCTTTTTAATCATCTTGTATTGTATGATTGTAATCAGTCACTCCTCGAGGCACAACGACTTGACATCGAACATATGCGATGTCCGGTATCAGTTTCTATAAATCCACAGGATATTGCCGCATGTGACATCATTCTCTACACTGCCGGTCTTCCACGAAATCAGAATATCAAAACAAGAGCTGCATTACTGGACTGCAATGTTCCGGTTGCATCAGAACTTGCAACGCTCATCCCAGGCTATAAAGGGATAATAATCGTCATTACCAACCCGGCAGATATCCTGACATACTACCTCTGGAAGTCCCTTGGAATACCGAAAAACCACATCATCGGATTTGGCGGCCAACTGGACAGCGCACGATTTCAATACGAACTCGCTCTTCGGTCTATCAGAGATGATGGAATTATCCTTGGAGAGCACGGCGAACACCAGGTACCAATATTCAGCATGACCGGGCTTGAGGTGGATCTTCAGACAAGAGAGGAGATTCTTGCGACCCTTCGGAACGCCAGCATGGAGATCATAAAAGGAAAGGGCGCAACTGAATATGCTCCGGTACACCACATATGGCACCTGGTTGAATCAATAATCACTGATGCACAAACAAACCTCGTATGTTCTGCCATTCTTGAAGGAGAATTCGGTGTTACCGGGTGCTCTTTAGGTGTTCCTGTGACCGTTGGAAAAGAGGGAATACTTGCAATACATGAACCTCAATTAGATCCCTGGGAATTACATCACTTCCAAAATGCAGCTTCTTTTGTAAAAGATCTTTACCGGAGGATT
>CAYWHV010000560.1:0-2021 GCA_964458045.1 uncultured Methanospirillum sp. | reverse complement strand
CACGATTTGAGATACTCTGCCCCGAAGGAACGATCCGGTTCTCTGACAAAGATATATGAGGGAATACGGTTTTCAAAGATAGTAAAACAACGCTCTGTTTATCCCGATACTCATTTTTATGATTCCGGAAAGATCTGGAAAGTCAGAGAACCGAGTAATTATTCCCTCTGAAGAGAAATCAGAGATCAAAGACCGAATCAGAGCATATAGCTCTGAACTCTGCAAAACCTATGATGACCTGATAGAACTTGAGGTCAGGTTTTCCAAATCATTCTGTTACATCAGGGCATATCAGGAGCCACTGGGACCAGTTCGAAGCTGCAACCGAAAAATACCGGAGACGGAAGAGATGAGAGAAAAACTCCGAAATACTCCTTCACCGCTCTGTCGTCTCACCTATATTTCCCAGGACATGTGGACACTTTCCATCTACAACTTTTGTAAGGATAGATACGAACCATCGCCTTTTCTAACCGGACGAATGGAGGGAACACCTGAAGAGGGGTTGGAAACCGCAATGGAGTTTTTTTACGGAATTCAGAACTGCAGAAATCACCAGACTGACTGACAAGCCTAATATCAGACTAATAATTCAATTATGGAATAAAATACATCATTGTCAGGGTAAGCCCAATCAGAAATGTTGCAATGGTACCAGTTGCCATAAGAAAATACCAAAAAATTGATCCCCGGTCCTGAATACCCAGACTCCGGTCTAACCTTATCAGGAGCGTGCCAAGAACACTAAAAAGAATGAGACGAATTGCAATAAACTCACGGGCCATTGCCTGAGTAAAAAATAAATCCGACATCACCGCTGATAATACAAGAAAAAACACAATGAGCAGGTATCTCATTCGTGTCATATGAAACCCGGGGATTGTCCGGGGAAGGGTTGTCTCAAGGACCCGTGCCCGACCATATAATCCACCCAAAAGGCTGCAAAAAAGGGCTATGATACAGACAAAGGCAAAGAGTATGACGCCATTGGGACCAAGATTCATAACCGTAAAAATTATCTCAAGAATCAGATCTGATTCAGGTGCCCCCAGTCCATGTTCGTATAAAAAAACATAGCCAAGTGAGAAATACAGCATACACAGGAGAAAGAGAATTGCCATTCCCACTCCGGCATCGATTCTGGCCCTCAATAATATCTCCGGTAGTTCATCCCTCGTGACTTTTCTCTTCAGGTGACTGACAAGCCAGACTGAATAAAAAAGAAGAGAAAAACCAGAACCAACACTGCTCATTATGATTGCAGTCTCATACACCCCAAAATATGTATGTATATCCGGAATCAGACCTGCGGTGAGTTCATCAACCGGAATCGTTGCAGTCAAAATAAGCATACCAAACCCAATCATGAGAAAAATGATTGCACCAATAAGAATCCTTCTGAAAAACCAGTACGAATGATAAGCCACCAGAAGAAAGATCAGACAGAACACTCCGGTTATAACATAGGCCGGCTCAAAATCAGTTCCGAATATTTCATTGATGAGCCGGACAACGGTAAGAGAGGAGAACCCGAGCAAAAAAATCTCAGCATACAGAACACTATTGAACATCCAGATTGCCCAGTTTTTCGGACCTGGTACACTGCCAAGACCGGAAAAGATGTCGGTTCCTGATGCAAGGGTATACCGGGCAAGTCCGGTTATAAGTGCATACTTAAAAAGGAGGGTAAGCAGGGTGATACCAACAAATGCATATCCACTGTCTGCTCCAAAAGATATGAGCGAGAGCAGACCAACCCATCCACTTGAAGACAGGGCTATGAGTAATCCTGGTCCTGGTAATGGGTATGCGGGTTTTTTTTCCTGAACCAGGATCTCCATACCGGATATTAGACTGAATCAGATAAGTAGATCATGGTTTGACATCATACAGATTCTGATGAGAAAACAGAATAATCCTGAATTCTGAAGAACTCACACATACCAATGCATTATGTCACCTATGAAAAAGCGAACGATTCTTATTTTTCGGATCCTCCTCTTCATCATTCTTGGCCTTGG
>CAYWHV010000559.1:0-2034 GCA_964458045.1 uncultured Methanospirillum sp. | reverse complement strand
TGATGCATATAGGGCTGTGTCAGGACTCTCTGGATTGCATAAATAAGGCGATTGAACTCAATCCTGAAGAAATTGAAACATGGCATATAAAACGTCGTGTTCTTTCTAAGTTCAAACGATATGAGGAATCGCTTGAAGTTAATGATATTATCATTGACATGGATCCAGAGAATAATGATCTATTCATTAATAAGGCGCAATATTTTAGGAAATTAGGAAAATTTGAAGATGCACTTGCAATATATGACCAATTGTTACAAAAGAATCCTGAAGATACCAACCTTTTAAAAAAGAAGGCAGATACTCTTCGTGAAATGAAAAGAAAAGAGGAAGCACTGTTAATCTATCAAGGAATCTTGGAGGTTGAACCCGACAATTGTGATACTTTAATGGCTATTGGTTATTATTATGATGAACTCGGAAAAAATAACGAAGCATCTCCTTTTTTCAAAAAAGCAATAGAATTATTTAAATTAGACGGAACTCTCTAAAGAGAGAAAGTTTCGTGTTAATTTTTTTTCATCAGTTTAATGGGCTCTTCGTAAGTTTCTATGAGTATGATTTATCTCATAATGTCATGTTTATGTTGATATGACCACTATCTTTTGAGAGCAATACTGAATATCTGGTGAAAAGATCGTTAACTGAATATAATTCAAATCGATTCATTTAAACCGATTCGGATCTTTTATTTTTATATGACACAGGAGGGAGATGGGGAACTGGTTCATGTTATCCCCCTGGGTTATGAATTTGACAGAGCAGTCCGTCCGTTAGATAATCAAAAAGTGGATCGTGTTCATCTGATAACTATGGATGATATTGATAAGTATTCATCCCCTGATGAGCAGGCGTTAACTCAAAAACAACGTCATTATGATCAATTAGTTGAGGACTATATCTATAAACTGGGAATTGAGATTGTAATTCACCATGTGGATATGTTTGATATCCTATCAGTTATGACACTCATTTCACGTATAATCTCGGATGAACGTCAAAAAGGTAATATTCTATCTGTAAATATGTCTGCTTGTGGTCGTTTAACTGCATTTGCTGTAACTCAGGCTGCAATGGCACATAATGTTCAACTCTATTATGTGAGGGCAGATTCGTATTCTCAGAATGATATTGAAACCGAAAAACATGGACTATCAATTTGTCACTCATGTCGTGTCTGGGATTTAGAGAATTTTCGATATGATTTGCCTTCTGGTATTGATCGGGATATTTTGTTAAGAATTGCGCAAAAACCAGATGGTATATCTGGTGAGGATTTGATCCATGATATTATCAGCACCGGTACTGCTGGATATGAACTCAGATATTGGGAACTTCCGGTAAGTGAAAGAAGAAAATGTCAATCTAACTACCTGACTAAACTGAGGAAGGGACCGATAGAAAGACTGGTTCATTCAAAATATATCACAAAAACAAAGGCCGGAAGACAAATGATATTACAAATTACTCCTTCAGGGAAATATGTCGCCTGTGTTTGCAATGAGTGAGTTCTGTTCCTATAAAAAAATGCTAAACACCAAGGTCTTATGGTGACTGCACGATAAGATTCAGTATCAACATATTATCTGACTTTCTCGATTAAGGAAGTGTTACTATTTATTATGCCCATACAACTGATAATCCAGATAAATCAGACTGGCAACCATTGATCGTTCATTTAAAAAAGGTTGCTGAGCTTTCATCCTCTTTTGCATCAGATTTTAATGCCGGAGATTTGGCATATGCTGCAGGTATCTTCCATGATATCGGGAAATATTCAGATAAGTTTCAAAAAAGACTGGAAGGATCTCCAGCACGAGTAGACCATTCAACTGCAGGTGCTATTGCAGTATCAAAATTATATCCAAAGGCACAGAGTTTACTCCTGCAATATATTATCGCCGGTCATCATACTGGTCTTTTAAATTATGGGAGTGATGAGAGTGGCCTTGGTGAGCGGCTGAAAAACTCAATATTGGAAGATTTCTCCAGATTCCAAGACGAAGTAGTCATTCCTGATAAAATTTCCCCCGG
>CAYWHV010000558.1:0-2039 GCA_964458045.1 uncultured Methanospirillum sp. | reverse complement strand
ATAAAAAGGCAATTGATATATTAGCGTGGGATTAAACAGTTATTGATATTCAATATAGTTCAAAATCCACATTTTTACCTTCTCAAAAGGAATATCGTAATTAGTTACTTCTCTAGTATAGCAAAGTCATTCCTGGTTAATAGAACTGAGGTTAGCCCTGGTCTGGTCTCTCCCCACTTACGGGTAACACACTTCATTCTGTTCTCCTGATTTATCCTGAATCAAAACAAGCGCTAAAATCTCATCGCTGGTTGGTTCATCCTGGTATTCTTCACTACAATTGGAACAGATAATTGCAGATATATGCCTAATGAAATCCGTTGATTCACCCAGCTCGAGGGTAACTGTAATGGTGCCAGGTTTGTTTTTCCCATGCTTACAGAAATAAACAATTCGTGTTTTTGCCAAGGGCAGATTTTTTACTACTGCTATTCAGATTCTTTTCTTCGCTTCATAATTGAGGCAATGATCTCATCAGGATCATTAGATAACCAGGTATGTCTCTCTTTGGTGTAATCTCCGGATCCTGGGTCATAAATCTGGAGAAAACGGGATGCATCGATGGGTCCGAGTTTTTCCACGAGGGCATTCCATCCTTCGTGTTGTATCTGCACTAAAGGTTTTACACTCATTTCACGAATCCTCCTCTAACAAGTGTACTGGATTTTTAATTTTTATAACAAATTGGGTGATATCCTGATTAAATACCTGTACTAATCTATCATCAGTTGTTATTAATGTCGCATGTACCTGTTCAGCACAAGCGATATGAAATGCATCTACGGTTTTTATTCCCATTGACTGGATTTCATACATCCTATTGATAATTGCCTTATCAATTTTAATTGTTGTGTTGGCGAGATTCAAGAAAGGTTGAACACGATCTCTTCTGGTAGGGTCAGGGATTTGAGAAATTTCTTCAATGGTCATTTCACTAATTACCAGTTCCCATCCCTTGTCGCATCGGGATAGAATCTCTTTTACCGCATCTGTTTCCTGCCTTATACGATAAACGGATTGATCATCAAAAGGTCGACATAGACAACAGACATCCAGATATACTCTCATTTCTTTCTCTCCACCGTCACAAATCAGCTCGTAATTTATTTTGATCGGTGATCCATCTCTCCACTTCATTCTTTGCCATCACATAAGCCGCAAGAACTCCAGTTTTCTGAACCGAGGCAACATTCACCCTGTCCCTGTCATTGATATTAGGGAAGAACTCCTGTTTCAGGGACATGAATTCTGCAGAATCAGACGAATTGGCTTTCACCCCGTTGAGAGAAAAACGGGTATTTTGGGATTCTGCTTTCTCGGTCTCTCCATCATGATTATCGATTCCTATATTTGTGTAAACCTTCAGGAGAAACGATGGTACAGGATATTGGTTATTGAAGCTCTGGAACAACTCTAGGGCATTTTGATATTTCCCTTGTTTCAGAAGGGAAATCCCCTCATTAATGAATGATAATAGATCAGACATACATTTCAGAATCTTATTGCAGGGTGATTTTTGACAACTGAATTTAAAAAACTACGTAAATAGCATTTTTTCTTATGAAATACCTCAGCAACCACGAATTTGTGAACACGAGGCATGAGGTGGTAGACATCATAGAGATGTCGGGGTCTGGTCCTCTCAAAGAGTGACCAGATCTTTTCACCCATGATTTCGTCAAGTGAATATGACGGAACCGTTCCTGCTAAAGTACCAGAATAAAGGTAAATAATCTCTCTGTTCTCTATAGGGATAAGAATTTCTTCAATGGAAGGTTCGGTAAAAATAATGTCAATTTTAATCGGGATGTCAACTCCAGACGGGATGAGTCTGAAAAATATCGTCCCTCGAATCTCACTCTAGTATGAGATTGCACATGGATGAACGAGTAATTATCCCACAACAAATTCATGGAGAAAACTCCTCATGATGAGAGTGAATGCCCTGGAGGTCCTGACCTGGCCGGTCGTTCATGTCCTTATACCGCTCCTCTTCCTCATGCATGAGGGATACCTGGAAATTTATCAGGACACGTTTT
>CAYWHV010000557.1:0-2043 GCA_964458045.1 uncultured Methanospirillum sp. | reverse complement strand
CTGCTGTCCTGGAACTTCCGCCCAGAGTTGATTCGGAGACATCCCTGCACCTTGAACAGAAATTAAAAGAGGTAATGGAACATAATTCCACCATTCTCTGTGATTTTTCTAATAATCTATACATATCCAGTCTTGGTCTTCGTGTGCTTTTAGGGTCGAGTAAAAACATGAGAAAAACCGGAGGGACAATTGCTCTGTGTGCACTTTCCCCGTATGTTCAGGAGATTTTTGACATATCCGGGTTTTCAAAAATATTCCAGATATATGCAACTGAGACGGATGCCCTTACGGCATTAAACCAACCGAAAACCCAGCAGGGAGAGGGATGATCATGGAGTGCACAGTTGCCGAACTTATCTTCAAATACCTGGAATTGCAGGGCATCACCCATATTTTTGGAGTTCCTGGCCTTACCCTCGAACCGTTTCTCATCACCGCACGTGATAAATCGCCGATTATCCCGATCCTGACGAAACATGAAGAAGGAGCGGCTTTTATGGCAGACGGGTATGCACGGGTCAAAGGGGTGCCAGGAGTATGTTTTTCAACGTCAGGGCCAGGGGTGACCAATCTGATATCCGGTGTTGCCAGTGCATTTGTTGACGGGATACCAATAGCAGTTTTTTCAGGCCAGATACCTACCTATACCAATAAAAAAGGAACGCTTCAGGATTCAACCGGTGTGGGTATTGATTCGGTCAAAATATTTGAAAAAATCACGAAAAGCAGTGCCATGTTCACGTCAAAATATGCAGCGCAATATGATCTTGAACAGGCATTTATCAATGCAATGACCGGGAGAAAAGGGCCTTTTCATTTAAGCCTTCCAAAAGATATTCTGATGGAAAAGGTGGACGTTACACTTCCTACCGGCCCGTTCATTCCTCCGTCGGCTGAATACTTTGACAGAAAACGGGTTATTGAGGCAACAAAGGAACTCTGTGAGGCACAATGCCCGGTCATTCTTATCGGCACCGGGGCAATAGAGTCTGGTGCATGTGATGATATCATCGAACTTGCTGAGATGTACAATATACCGGTTGCAACTACCCCGAAGTCGAAAGGAGCGTTCCCTGAAGATCATCCGCTTGCTCTTGGTGTCCTTGGATTTGGTGGTTCGCCACTGGCTGAGGAATATATAAAATCTGATGCGGTTGACGTCCTGCTGGTTATCGGGTCCAGTCTCAACCAGACAACGACCTTTTCCTGGGATCCGGCCCTTCTGCCATCCAAATGCCTGATCAATATCAATATTGACCCCACGATTATCAGCATTAATTATCATCCGGACATCCCCCTTATCGGAGATGCAAAAACAGTCATATCAGAGATATCATTCCGAGCCCTTCGGTATCTTGACGACCAGGAGGACGCAATTCAAAAGCGGCTTTCGGCATTTACTGAACGGAAAAAACAGACGCCCATGATCATGAATGGTGAACTCATGGCAAGTGATCAGGTCCCGATTATGCCACAGAGGCTGATCCGTGATCTTCAGGAGGGATTACCTGATGATGCAATACTGTTCTGCGACGTCGGAAGTCATCTGATCTGGGCACTCCATTATCTGAAGATGAAAAAGCCCGGGCAGTTTATCGCTCCATTTGGCCTTCTCACCATGGGATTTGGGACAGCAGGAGCCGTTGGAGGAAAACTGGCAGCCCCTGACAAGCCGGTTGTGGCCCTGGTTGGTGATGGCTGCTTTTGTATGAATGGCATGGAGATTGCAACGGCAGTGAATTATAATGTCCCGGTTGTCTGGATAGTCATGAATAACGGCCTTCTGGGCCTTATCCATACCATGCAGTCATATTCCATCGGTGATGATACCATTCTGACCAGATTTAAACAGATTGATTTTGCAAAGATGGCAGAAGCATTGGGAGCGGTTGGGATTACCGTCACAAAGCCTGGTGAACTGGCACGAGTTCTTCCTGAAGCGATTGCATCCGGCAAACCCACCGTCATTGATTGTTATATCAACCCGGTGGAAAAACCTCCGGTCCAGTCATTTGCACAGGGAGCTCGTGACTACGCAGTCCG
>CAYWHV010000556.1:0-2045 GCA_964458045.1 uncultured Methanospirillum sp. | reverse complement strand
ATACTCTTTCTTTTTCTCGGTCATATGCCTTTTCATCAGTAAAAATAATGAATTCCACCTGGTTCGGTAGTGGATAGAGAATACTGGTTTCTTGATTTTCTGACTAGGGGTCGAGTACACGAATAGCGGTATACTGCCCCGCTCCCTGTCCCCCCGTTTATAAACTCACCGTTTCACTATTCCAAAACCATTGCCCAAAATACTTAAATATCTGGACCGATTTTGCGAAAGTAAAATCTCCTTCAATTCACTCTCCAATCACCTGGATCTACCATTTTCCTCACTCCGTTCTAAACCCCCTTTTCACTTTCACCCTGTTTACCTGAAGTTCAAATACCCCCTCATGCAACCATGATGGGAGGATTGGTTATCCTCGTAAAATAATTCACCACTGTTGCCGCCTCGGGGGAGCATCCTCCTCCTCCAGGCATTCTTCTGGATACCTCCCCTGCTGCACCCGGTATCTCCAGGACGTGATGCAAAACAGGATGTATCAGTACGTACAAACCCTCTCAGAGAACCCGGAATAACTCAGGGATTTACGAATGACAACACAAACAGCCAATTCTATCTCTCGTCAAAAAACCCTGATAAACGGGCAGATCTTGAGCCATGTATTCCATCCGGAAAAGTACATGAAGACCAAATTTCGAATATGGAGAAACCCATGCGACTACGAAAACGATTAAAAAGAGAATACCCCCGCTCTATCATTCAGCTTGCCGGCATAACGATTTGGGCAGGGGCAGTTCTAAGCTATAGATTTATACGATTATTATCATTTCCCCCAGGAAATACCGGAGGCTGCCATGTCGTCTGAAACAAAAGCACGAAGATGCGCCATATGGTTTGCCATCAGTGAACTCAAATCACGGGGATACCTGATTGACCGGTGCTGTGGCAAAGATCGGATCTTTGATCTCATTGCCTGGAACCGGGACCATATCCTGGGACTCATCATCAGAACAGCCAGGACTCCGGACATCAGGACCTGCCATAACGACGTGACAAAGACCTCCACCCTTGTCCTTGACCGGATGGTCCCCGGAAAAACCGAACTCTGGCTCTATCATCCGGGTGGGAAGTCCCGGTATTCAATCCTTCCCGGCGGAGCAATATCAATCAGGGAGGCCCGGATATGAAAGCCAGGTATCAGCCTGAAATCAGAAGAGCAGCCCTCACCGCTCTCCGGCCAAAAGACACCCTCATCTCAAGGCAGCGGATAGAAGATGAGATAGAAAACCATCCTGACCGGTACCCCGGACTATCAGGCCGGAGCAGAATCGGACGGCGACGGATTATCACCCTTGCCATGAATGGGATGTTCTCCTGCTGGAGCAAAACCGGGGGAGTACACCCCTCCTCCTTTGTCTGGAAGGTCAAAAGTGAACCCGACCAACCACAGATCGAACCGGAGGAGGAGCAATGAAGCCGGAAGACCAGATAAGACAGGCTCTCTCCCTCCTCTTCCCGGAAGGATCGGTTGTTGAGCTCCGGGCACTTGGAGAGAGAACCCACTACGGGTACTACACCGATCAAGACAAACTGGCCAGGGATGCTGCAATTCTTGACGGCACACCCGGCATGAGCGGTATCTATGTCACCTTAAACCGGGTAAACCCCGTCCTCCTCTCCCGGTGTGCCAACCGGATAAAGAAAGCAGGACAGAAAGAACCACAGACCGCAGACGGAGACATCACCCGCCGGTCCTGGCTGCCAATCGACATCGATCCGGTGAGGCCGGCCGGGATATCATCTTCAGACGATGAGCACACCGCAGCACTTGCAAAAGCGACAAGAATACAGGAGTATCTCACCTCAATGGGCTGGCCTGCTCCCCTATCTGCAGACTCAGGAAACGGGGCACATCTCCTCTACCAGATAGATCTCCCGGTCACACCGGAGAGTGGATCCCTCATCAAGGACTGCTTACTGGCACTGGATCAGAAATTCTCCGACGAGACATCAACCATTGACACATCGGTTGCAAATCCTGCCCGGATATGGAAACTCTACGGCACCAGGTCCAGAAAAGGGGATCATAC
>CAYWHV010000555.1:0-2048 GCA_964458045.1 uncultured Methanospirillum sp. | reverse complement strand
GGCTCCAGCGGCAGGCCGCAGCACGAGAAGATGTGTGTATTCACCATTGCCTCCCTCCGGCACAGTTTCTTTGCTTCACGTTCAGTCTCAAGGAGCATCAGAACATCACCTTCACGGATCGGTCCTACCGTGTTACGGGTGATAATCCGCCCCTTGTTCGGGCCATCAAGGATACGGGCCTTAACCTGCATGGCTTCTCCATGCATACCGGTTGACCCGATAACCTCGATTACTTCAGCGGGCGTTCCGTCCATGGTATTCACTCAGCTTTGAGAGCTGCTATCTGTGCAGCAATAGTATCGATGGTCTCTTTTGCTTTTCCGGACTTTACGATAGCTGCAGCAGCTGATCCGACTTCCAGTCCACAAGCAGCGCCGATATCATTCTGCTTGCTGATGAAGAGATATGGTATCTTCTTTTCATCGCAGAGTGGTCCAAGATGCATGACGATCTCTGCAGGTTCAACATCTCCGCCAATAAGGACCAGCTGTGCGATGCCGCGCTCGATGGCCTTGGTGGCTTCGTTGGAGCCCTTCTTGATTTTCCCGCTTTCTCGTGCGGCTTCGACGGCTTCAAGAGCCTTGTTCTGTATCTCTTCAGAGACTTCAAAGGTAACGTAGTTTGCCATGAATTCACCTCATTCGGGAGGGGCATGACCCTCCGTCATCACTCATCAGCAGATGACGAATGTGCCATATAAGTTACGGTTGTGGGCGTTTAAAGGTTCGCGGATCCGGTTTTGCATCAGAGGGAAATATTTCCCATTTTGGGCGGATTTTTTGTATCCTCATGCCGGTAGATGATCACTTCGCGGTTCTTGTAGAGTTCCTGAAGATCACCAGCAGGTATTGATACATTGTACTTCTCCTGCTCGAGAGGTCCGACATAAAGCAGGTCTGCCTGGTACCGTTCCATCAGGGGGATGGTCTGGTCCGGGTTTTCATATATGGTCCGTATGGTATTGCCCCGCTCTCCATACCAGCCTTCCGGATAATTCCCCCTCCACATATATTCATGAAACTGCCATCCGATGATCGTCGGGATCCCGGTGAATGATGAGACTCGTGAGGTATACTGGTAGTCATCACCCGCTGCCTCTACAATGATATGGTCTCCCGGGAGTGTTCGTAAAAATGCGAGTGCCTCTGCATCTTCCCGGTGAGATTGTGAAAGCCATGCCATACCATCAAGAGTCGGGGTGTGTGGTCCGTGGATGGTGGAGACGATAACCGGGGGGACTATCAGGCAGAGACAGAGCAGGAGAATGACTGAAGACTGGATGACCCGTGCGAAAAGCCCCGGGGTTCTGGTGATGTATGCATCCAGCTCCTTCCCCATCATCAGGGCGGCCGCAGTCCCGCACAGCAGCCAGGCACCGATGTAGAGTTTGAATACCGTGTTCATCCGGTAATAGACCTCTCCCATGTTATCTGCCAGGTAGATCAGCTCACAAAAGAGCAGTATTGCAAGGCCACCGGCTGCCAGAAGATCTGCAGGGCCTGACCTTCGGTGGATGACAAAAACCAGGATCAGTCCGGCAAGTGCCAGAGAGAAGTACCCGGTGAGAAAGAAGGGGATGATGGCAAGAAGGATCCAGGGGACTTTTATCAGATATCTCCTGAATGAGAATAAAAAGGCTGCAAAGAACCAGCCATGGACCATGATAAACTGCCAGATATCCGTGGGGGTGTGGACAAATCCAATCCCGGCGATTCCCTGGGTATGCATCCCAAGGAGGAGGGGACTGATGAGGAGCATGCTCAGGACCGGGACCAGAAGAAGATAAAAAACCGCAGCATATACGGGTTTTTGGATCCACTGGCTCCCCCGTTCATGAATCATGGCCCTTATTTCCTGGAAAATATCAGGAATGTTAAGGCCCGATTGCCCTGTATATTCCCTCACCATAAGACAGAGCCCAGTTACCAGGATCACCGGTGCCCAAATCAGGACATCCCAGCTGTTGACAACCGGTATTACCGACAGCCCGAGAGCAGTCAGGAGAAGGATGAGGATCCGTGTCCTGGTTCCATCTCTCCAGCAGATCA
>CAYWHV010000554.1:1309-2049 GCA_964458045.1 uncultured Methanospirillum sp. | reverse complement strand
TTTGTTTTTGAATCTGAATCGGCAAGAAAATACTGACATTGCCATCATTACAAGGCAAATAACCTGTCGATTCACAAAGTCATTCGGTTTCAAAATTCCAGATGATTCTGTCTCTGCAGGAGATGAAATAAACCATAAATAACTGCAGAACGGGTCTGAAAAATCCGCTCGCATGCACAACAGAAATGAACATCATAACCATAAACATACGTACCGATATATTCTGGGGATGTACACGATTCTAATCAGAAGGAAAAAATTTTAAAATTCGATCTTTATTATTTAATTGGCTGAATACAAGCAATTCATGATCCAGATAGTATCACCGGTTCATGACCCCTACTTGTGATGCAGAAAAAGCAAACTGTTACCGAGAAATCAAGAGTTTCCACCATTCATTCATATAAAACTTCCCATACAAAAGAACTAAAAGGTTGTTTCCCCTATACACTTAATCACACTATTTTTTCTCCGAACTGGATTGATGAAAAATATGGAGTAAATACCACATGCAGACTTCAGAAGTTGCAGGGATACAGAAAAAATACCAATCAAATCATACTGATCTGATATCCATCCTCTATGTAGACGACGAACCCGACCTTCTTAGCATAGGGAAAATATTTCTTGAACGTCTCGGGTTTCGTGTAGATACCACACCATCAGCAAAGGATGCAATAAACTCCTCCTCCATCCTGTCATATGATGCCATCGTCTCCGACTACCAGATGCCGGAGATG
>CAYWHV010000554.1:0-1299 GCA_964458045.1 uncultured Methanospirillum sp. | reverse complement strand
ATACGTACAAAATATGAAGACATTCCGTTTATTCTCTTCACTGGTCGGGGTCGGGAAGAAGTTGTCATTGAGGCAATTAATAACGGGGCAGATTTTTATCTTCAGAAGGGAGGAGAACCAAAGTCACAGTATGCTGAACTTGCACATAAAATAAGGCAGGCCGTGCGACGGAGACAATCAGAACGGGAGCGACAGGAACAATATGAAGAACTCATAAAGACAAAATCAGCATTAGAAGAGAGTGAATCCAAATTTCGTACGATTGTTGAAACGACCCCTGATGCCATTTGGGAAATTGACCTGGATGGAAAATTTGTGTACATAAGCCCTCGATGTGCAGCGATAATCGGATATCCCCCAGATGAACTAATCGGAAGCCCCATCAGTTCTTTTTTGCCAGAGGACGGGAAAAAGGTACTCAGGACACGTTTTGAAAACATCAACACCCGTACCATGAAGATCTCCTCGTTTGATCTTCCAGCGATGCACAAAGACGGGAGCCGGGTAATTCTCAACTGCAGGTCATATCCACTGGTGAATGCCGAAGGAGTAATCACAGGATTTCGAGGGATCACCAGTGATGTAACCCAGCGAACAAAATTTGTGAATGCAATACGTGCGAGTGAACTTCGGCTGAGATCATTCTTTGAAGCAACGAGTGAAAGTATCTTAATAATTGACGAAAATGGGAAAGTAATCGAATGGAATGCTATTTCTGAAAAGATAACAGGAATCAGAAAGGAACAGGCTCTTGGTATGAACGCCTGGGATCTGATGTATCAGATGGTAATCCCGGAACATAGAGACGAAAAACCCCTGGATTATTATAAAAAATCAATTCAGTCTGCCCTGAAAACCGGTATACCTGTTTTTCAGGAGCCGAGAGTATTCGAGACGGTTCGTACTGACGGGAAAAGACTATTTGTCAGGCAGACCGTCTTTCCCATTATGACTGATACAGGGAATGGGTTTGGAATCGTTACACAGGACATTACCGAAGAGAGACACATGGCTGAGGAACTCAGGAAAAGTGAAGAATGGTTCCGGGGAATGGTAGAACGGTCTCCTGATCTGATCCTCATCCTGAATACAAAGACGAATATATCCTATGTTTCGCAATCTGTAAGAACCATAATCGGATATGAACCAGAAGATCTGACTGGAAAACCAATCGAAACAGCATGTGAACCTATCTTCTCGAATAGTACAATCACCATTTCTGAGATTATCCAAAAGACGAAACAAGGAGTTTCAATAGAAAATGAAGAGATTCAGATACGTAATAAAGATGGAACAGAA
>CAYWHV010000553.1:1059-2056 GCA_964458045.1 uncultured Methanospirillum sp. | reverse complement strand
TTGTGATTCTGCAAGTGATTTCCCATTTATTGCATTTTCATGAGAAGGATCAATCGCCAATACCTGATCAAACGCTTCTATTGCTTCGTCTGATCTGCCCAAGTAGTTGAGGAGAACTCCTTTATTCATCAATGCATCAATATATTCAGAATTTATCGCTACAGCTTCATTGAATGCATCGATAGCATCATCAAATTTCCCGAGTCCGAGAAGAGCAGTACCTTTGTTATTCCATGCAACTGCATTGTTTTGATCTCCATCAATTGCCTTATCAAAAATAATGATAGCATCCTCTAATTTACCTTGAGCCTGAAGATCATTCCCAATTTTGATCAAATCATCAACATCCTGATTATTTCCATCTGGGCTACTGATGATTGGAGAAATATCCGATATTGGACCGCTCAGCATTCCTGAATCAGGTAATTCTTGGGTTCTTACTTCAACAGAAGAGGTAATATGAGCTCCTAACAAAAAAACCAAAGAAAAAATAATTATATAGGTTTTAATTCTTAATGTACCCATTATCCAAGTTTACTCCCCTTTTTTATTTATGTTTAACGAAAAGAGTCTGTCATCATAACTCAATAGTAATACTGGTAGGTTAAGAACAGTTCTGACCCGGAAAAATCTATTACTCATGACAGGTATGTTGTTAGTCTCTACGTTGTTATTGTGTCACTTCGTAAATTTAGTTTAGTTACATAGATTATTTTAAATTCTAGTTATAATCCAGTTTCCAACATTTTTGCTGAGGTAACAGGTGTTGAGATAATGGGTTTCGAGGAAACAAATTCTGAATTATTACTATTCGTAATATCCTGTAAATTATCTGCCCTCGATGCCTCTTCATAATTTGCTGGATTTATATCCTGAATATTCCTTATTACATCTGTATCACTCTCATTCTCTGATGATCTGAAGGGTTCAACATAATCTGCATCCAATGAAAGCACCTTGTCAAATGAACGCTCTGATTCCTCCTGCATTGCGAGGT
>CAYWHV010000553.1:466-1049 GCA_964458045.1 uncultured Methanospirillum sp. | reverse complement strand
TGCCAACCATGCATCCTTGTATTTATTATTGATTTCAACAGCACGGCTAAACGCTTCACGACCTTCTTCAAGCTTCCCATTATCAGAACGGGTGACTCCAAGCCAGTACCAAGCCCTTTCATTTGTAGCATCCGTCAGGGTTAATTTTTCGAGAGTTCTTTCAGCAGCTTCGGCATTTCCTGTAAGATAATTAGATATTGCATAGTTTATACACACCCCGGCATTCTCTGTAAAGATAGGTTGTGATTTTTCTAATGCTTCAAGTGCTGCGGCTGGATCAGGCGGGCTGCGGGCATAAAGATTGACATATCCGAGCATTGCCCATGCATCATAGTTTTCCGTATTTAAAGAGGTGGCCCTGGTATATGCCTCAAATGCTTCATGACTATTACCATTCTGGAGGTATGAACCCCCAAGTTTAAACCATGCGATATCATTTTGATTATCTTCTTCAACTACTGCCTTGAATGCATCTATTGCTTCATCCCAGTTTTTTGCCTGTATTTGTTGGATCCCCTTCTCAAAAAGGTCATTTTTAGAAGTTTTTTCGGCGATAACAGTCCCCGCATTAATACTAATTATA
>CAYWHV010000553.1:0-456 GCA_964458045.1 uncultured Methanospirillum sp. | reverse complement strand
TATAACCATCATCACAAGAATCAACAAGAAGAAGCGAGTTTTCATGCTTCATTGGTAAACGACCAGTACATAAATACCTGCCGTACTTCCCGACTGAAAAAAAATCGTGCTCTAATGAATGCTGCTTTTTTAATATTTCTGGCTATAAGGAGAACAGAGCCACATATAATTACAATTGCGTATTAGAGTGAAAAAGGAGTTCTCACCTCATGTAATGAAATTCAGGACATGTATAACTGAAAGATAAAAAAGGCCGGATTTGGGCACAAACTTTTCCATTCATAGTGCTGAAGATAGCGATTGCGAGTTATTTTTCAATTCAATTGTATCGATCTGTGTAGATAATGAATTGCTCAATTGTACAGCAAACACCTGACACTATCAAAAACTTGCACCGAATTCTTTTAGACACATTCTTATTCAAAAAACCTTCGATAAAATTCGAAAAAGATGCTT
>CAYWHV010000552.1:0-2060 GCA_964458045.1 uncultured Methanospirillum sp. | reverse complement strand
AAGAAGTCATATCAGAAAAGGCAGGGGATCTCATTCGTGCGATAGAGCTGCGTAATATGGGGGATAGTTCCAGAAAAAAGGTAATTCATGGAATAATCTGATGAGGATTATCAAATAAACCTGTCCTGAATAACTACATCAGATAACCCTTTAGAAAATCCATTTATTTAAGTAACGAAAGGATATCAGCAGGAATAGACCCGTACCTCTTTTCCCTGCAGGACGATAGCCAGACGGGTAATCTGATCTTCATTAACCCCTGCATTGACCAATGCTGCCTCATATTCTTTTTTTCTGATCTGGGCAAGAGCATCAGATCCCTTTTTCTTCCCATGCTTTGTATCGGTTGTCTTAAACTCAATCACATATGCAACAGGATAATCCCTTGTCCGGGGAATCATAAGAATATCCGCTCTGCCATACCCTGCCTCAGCATTTGAACGGATCTCATAGACCGACCGGAGGTTTGCAAGCAGGCCAAGAACAAAGGCATGAAATACCGCCTCCGGAAGTCGTGCAACATCATACATGCTGACAAGACCAAGTGTCAGGTCCTGAAGAGTCTGCTGAAGAACGAGGGGAGCCTTATTCTCAAGGAAATGGGAGACAAAATCCTTTATGCCGGCGCTCAGTGAACCGGCATCGAACATATGATTCACAAACTGCCGGTATGCAAGAAAAATCTCCCGGTTCGGTATGGAGAGAGCGTAGGTCAGGAGATTGGGATCATATTCTGCAAACCGTGGATCTTCTGCTTTCAGATAACCGGAATAGTACAATAAACTCCAGATATTAACCGGATTTTTACCGATATCACTGAACGTAATTGTTTCAGAGAGCGGGTACCTCAGCTCCTTCCCTGAAAGTAACAACTCCATATCCCGCTTTATCTCCATTCCTCCTGCTGAAAGTTCCTCGTACACCAGAGCATTTGACGAGGTGTTCAGCCATTTCGGACCAGGGGGATTTGGAATAGCCTGAATATAACTGATCAGTGACCAGGGATTATAGATAGTGTGGCCTCCGAATGAATACCCGTTATACCAGTCACGAATTATGTCTGCATGATCTTCTACATGAAATGCGGTCAGGATGAGATCTATCTCCGAACTGGTAAACCCGAATTTATCCGCAAAAGGGCCGACCATAAGCGGGCTTGCCACATCAAGGTTGTTTAAATCTGAAAAGATGGACTCTTTTGCTATCCGAAGGATCCCCGTTACAACCGCACGGTACAGGACCTGACCCCGCTCCGGTTTTAAGCCCGCACCAAGCCATGACCGCATGAATCCAGCCATTTCATCATAATAACCGTTGGAAAATGCTTCAATCATGGGGGTATCGTATTCATCGATAAGCACGATGACCGGTTTTTTATGATACTCATACAGCCATTCGATAAGATTTTTCAGACTGGATGTTAATGTTGCGTCATCTGCAGCCCGTAATGAAATGGCTTCATATGCAGATTTATAGACCGGATGCAACGTTGAAACCAGATATTCTGACCGGATAAAGAGTTCGGAGAGTTTTTCACTCATCCTGGCTTTACTCTCCGACCATGAAGTCCCTATTACATCCTTTAAACTGAAATAAATTACCGGATACTGCCCCTGATGCTCCATATATTCAGGGAGATCAGTAATGGCACAGCCCTCAAAGAGATATGCCCTGCTCTCTTCAGACTTTTCAAAGAAATACCGGAGCATCGTCATATTCAGGGTTTTGCCAAAACGGCGGGGACGGGGGATGAGGATCACATCATTCCCATCAATAATTTCTTTGATTAACAGGGTCTTGTCAATGAAGTACCCTCCATCATCCCGTAGTTTCTTAAAATCATCTGTCCCGATACGAAATTTATGTTCCATACAGCCCCGATATTCTTATAATAACTTGCTTCTCTGTGAGCATATCTCTTTTCATGTCTCACCGTGATGAAATCATCTCTGACATCCAGGATGTACTTTTTTCGAGATACGAAGTTGAGCATACCATCATCAACATGAACTGGACCAGCATAGGCATCCATGACAAGTAAGTCAGGCCTATAAAAGTAT
>CAYWHV010000551.1:0-2061 GCA_964458045.1 uncultured Methanospirillum sp. | reverse complement strand
CTCAATAATTCAGGTCTTAAATCTGTCGTTATCAGATGAGAATAAGGTTCTCACGCTAAATGTATCCCCGCTTGAATTTTATGAGGGTGAGAGGCTGAAATCCTTCGTGAATGGGCAGACCCCACTATCAGACGAGAAAACCGGTGAATACAATCGTGCCGGTATTTATTTAGAAGCAGTCTGGGAGGCACCGTCAAATGCTCTGAATTGCAAGCCCTGTTTCTGTTGTGATTTTGGAGGAAGTGGAGAGTGTGGGGATATTTGCACATGTTGCACACCTACATGATGTTCCCGGTAATTCGGTAGGGAACCATCTCACCCCTTTGCTTGTGAGTTACTTTAACCGGTTTTAGTCCATCAGGCAAAATAAATACCCTGTTCTTAACGGTCGTTTCTTCACGGTGATATCTATACATAATGAATGATAAACAAAGCTAAATTTTTCCATATATTGATTCTTATTCCAGAATTATCTTTTTTTCAAACCCTACCAGGTTATTATCTAACCGGGTTAGGATCTCTCTCTTCTCATCTTCAGGCAGGAAACTATACCTGATACTGTTCCTGTTTATCTCCTTTATCTCGTTATATGACACATCTGGATGATTCAAAGTGAATATAACATACTCCTGGGTTAGATTCGTACATCCTACACCCGGATCATCAGTTGCAAGGATAACCGGTACATCATGAGAGAGGTATACAATAACCGGATGCTCAGGCCCACTGATATTGAGAATCTGTTCATTACTGGTTAGCAGAATTTCAACAGGAATATCTTTCTCTCTCATAATAGCAAGGGTATTTTCCCAGCCCTCTTCCTCCCGGATGGAAACTCCATGCCCTATTCGGGAGGCATCCCCCGTGGTAATAGCATCAGAGATATGGCACAGGAGATCCCTTTTTTCTGCAATCTGTCCGGTTAATTCTCCGGCATGAAGCTCGATGGACACATTCGGGTATACCGAATGGAGATAGGCAATCATCTCCATGTGAAGATGATAATCATCCGCAGAATACGGGGCAGCCTCATCACCGACCAGGGTGATACCTGAAATTACCGGTGACTGATTGGCAATCTCAAATGCCTGGAGGAGGTCAGTGAAAACCTCTTTTTTTGGATAGAACCGGAGAGCCTCATAGATATACCGGGTGGTAACATTTTTTCCATCCGGATTTGAAAGTTCCCCGGATATCTGATCATATGATGCATGTTTTGCTACTTTTCGCTCACAAATTTCTGCAAGACCTGCCTGCAGGAGATCATCTCTGAGCTGAGACAGGTTATCAGTCCAATTGACTGCAGATAACACCTTGCGGACATCATCCCCATTCGTCTGCGATGTCATCAGTTCCAGATAGAGGATATTCTCATCAGCGGCCCGGTCACGAATAGTTGCATACACGTCTCCATCATAGTACGTAACCGGATCAATGAGATCAAACGTATTGAAAAACCAGTCATGACCAGACTGGGTCGTGAACGGAAAGTCTTTCATCGTCCAGAACCGGACGAGATCAGAATACAGGGTGGAATTATTCAATGCATTAGAAACCGGAACCAGATGGTGAGTGTAAGAGTAATTATATGGCTGTCCGGTCACCAGGTCCACGAGTTGACCACCATCCGGATTTACGAATAATCCATGCCGGACTGATATATTGATGATATCATCCGGATGCATCGCTCCTGATGCATGAATATGGATATCACCCCCTTTTGGCATCTCCTTAAAAAATATCATGAGGTCATCCGGATTTTTCCGGATAGTCTCAAAATATGTCGAGATAACAGCACTCTGATAACCCGCATCAGAAATGTGTACCGGGCATGAATCCTGACTCCCTGTCAGAAAGATTCCTGAAAAACAAAGAACCAGGATAATAAGGACAGTATTTACTTTCAGCACACTCATCAAATAAATCCACAAATTTAGGGATTCTGGAGGTATGAATTATTCGAAGCTGTTTTTTATACTATACCTGTAAAAAACCTAAATTCATGGTTCGATTAGATGGAAGAAATTGAGGATGGAAGTTTATCCTGAATTGATGATCCCA
>CAYWHV010000550.1:0-2065 GCA_964458045.1 uncultured Methanospirillum sp. | reverse complement strand
TTTATCGGAACAAAGCCACGGACGGTCAGGCAGATCTCACATGAGATTGCGACCAGTTATGAGAATACCAAAAAACACCTGACAAAACTGCTTACGCTTGGAATCATCCGAAAGGAGATCGGAGTGTCTGATGAACCGGCAAACCAGGGCCAGCCGGTTTTTTATTATATGCTCGTCCCGGACGGTCTGAACCATGCAGCACACAATCTCACCATATTCAGCTCAGTAGCCGGAAAGAGTAATCCGGACCTGTCAAAGCAGGCAATAGCAGCACAAAGCAGACTGCACACAATTCTCCCCTCAGGACCGGGCCTTGTTATCATGAATGGTTCAGAGCAGGGAAGAACGATTGAACTAACCGGGACCATGTACCGGACCGGGAGGATTGAAGAGGGATGGGATGGGAACTCTCCTGAACCGGCAATTCTTCTGAGTGATGAGTACCGCTCGGTCAGCCGGGTTTCCCGGCCCCATGCATGGCTCAAAAAACAGGCAGGATTCTGGACAATAGCAGATGGAAAGAGTAAAGGGGGAACCTATGTGAATGGAAAACCAATCGCTCATGATCCCGTGGTTTTGCAGGACGGTGACAGAATAGAACTCTCACCCGGTAATCTTGGAGTGATCCTTAGCTTTCATTCAGGGAAAACCAATCCGAACCATCGCCCATGAAAACTACCATCCTCCCCGGTCCTGATATTTCACCAATGAAGAACTCCCGGTATTATTGGGTCCTTCAGATTTTCCATCTTCTTCTCATACTTCAGTACCTTCTGGTGGAGTTTCTGTTTCTGTCAGTCCCGATCCATGCTGGGCATGGAGGAGGAGTGGGACAGGGGTTTGGAAGCACTAGCAGTCTCTCTCTTCCTTCATTCTCCATTCTGTTCATGGTTTTAATCCTGTGTCACATCATCTCTCTCATCCAGGCCCGTCTTCCCATTCGATATATCCTTGGGACTGGATTTGGTCAGGTTATTGCGGCAACCCTGACCTTAGGTCTTCTCCTCTTCTCCCGCCAGTCATTGAACCTTCTTCAGACGGTTTATTCTGATCCGTTGCTCGTTCTTCTTTCACTTGCCTGTTCGATTCTCCTTGGCATATCCATGGTGATCAGCCAGGTGCGGAAAGGTCATGAGAGAGAGGGAGAAGAGGGGAGGGATATCTCATCTTTTCCCCTTCCGACAAACCGGTATCGGAACATACGACCAATCGGAGAGGGGGGTGTCGGCACAATCTGGTATGCAGAACGAATTGGCGATGGAACACCGGTGGTGGTGAAAGTCCCGCGAAAGGATGATGAAATGACCGGTCTTTCATTTATGCAGGAGATAAGTATCTGGAAAGATCTCCAGCATCCCCATATTGCAACACTTCTTTCTGCAAATATCCTCCCCGTTCCATATATTGAAATAGAATATCTCCCCGGATCAGTTGCAGACCTGAATACCCCGGTGCCAACCGGACAGGCATTGCAGATTATTCAGGGTCTTGTATCAGCTCTTTTGTATGCCCATGACCGGGGAGTAACCCATTGTGATATTAAACCCACGAATATTCTTCTGACACATGAGGGAGTTCCAAAACTCACCGACTGGGGTCTTGCACGGTCAGGACAAGACCGATGGTCAGTAACCGGGTTTTCTCCCACGTATGCAGCACCAGAGCAGCGTCAGATGTATTCTGAATGCTCTTCCACAACTGATATCTGGCAGATTGGAATGGTATGTGCCGAGCTCCTCACCGGCAGACCGGAAATTCCGTCCGGAACAGAACCTGTCTTCCAGACCAGGGAAGGAGAGATTCTTTTGTCAATTATTCAGAGATGCCTGGCACCAGACCCAGCCGGACGGTATCAGTCAATCCGAGAACTTTCAGATGATCTTGTCAGGGTTTTGAAAAGGAATAATGAGTAAGTATTCTGCAGGGTACTTCTCCATGATGGACTATACATTAACAATTTGAGGCGGAGAGAATCTTTCCTCATCTAAAGAAGGATATTCTATTCACGTCATAGGGAGTATCAGGTCACTTATACGAACTAATATCCGAAAAAAGGTAAATTTCA
>CAYWHV010000549.1:0-2075 GCA_964458045.1 uncultured Methanospirillum sp. | reverse complement strand
TCAGAACCGTATCCCACTCATTCACCGGAGAAATGGCAGGCTGCTCAGGCTTGAAGAAGTTGTCGATGCACGATATGCACATCCACATGAACCAGATATAAAAGAGGAACAAATGACATTAGAAGCCAGAATACCAGAAACAACTGAAGGAATTCAGGATGAAATTACCGTAGAGCAGTATGACCATATGCAAAGAGGGCTTCGGGACGAGGGGCACCTTCCGGTTGAGGAACTTGTCCGGACATCAAAACCAGGAGACAGTGCCCTTGAAATTGGTCCGGGACCAGGATACTTCGGTCTTGAATGGCTGAAACATACAAAGGATACACATCTGACCGGCCTTGAAATAAGTCCTGCAATGATCCGAATGGCAGAGAAGAACAGTCAGGATTATGATCTTTCTGACCGTGTTACCTACAGGGAAGGGAATGCTCTCTCAATGCCATTTGCAGATAATTCATTTGATCTTGCGTTTTCAAACGGATCTTTGCATGAATGGGAAGACCCAGAGAAAGTATTTTCGGAGATATACCGGGTTTTAATGCCAAATGGTGCATTCAGTGTGAGTGATCTCCGAAGGGATCTGTCACCAGAGATCTACCAGTTCATGCTGGGCAGTTGTCAGGGTTCTGATATCAAAAAAGGTTTTGAGACTTCAGTTCAGGCAGCATATACGAAAGATGAGTTAGAGATTCTGTTACAGGATATCGGTTTCACTTGGGTACAGGTTATTGCTCATCCATATGGGCTGGTTGTGGTGGGGAAAAAATAATTTTTTTATCCCTGGATCAGAACTTCAGGTTTGGCAATAAGGTTTTGGTCATAATAAAATTCGAGATAGAATGTATTCCCAATCGAAGTCTCATCCAGAAAATCTATACCTGGAGGCTGAATTTTTTGTCCGATATCACCTTTTGTCCCGGATATAACATGGATGTCCCCTGCATGCATGGATGAGATCCCTTCAGCCCAGGTCTTATCTGAACTCGTGTTCAATTTGATATTATTTCGATCTAATTCTTTTATCGTTTCATATCCACAGGAAAATGTCTTGGAAGGACGAACAATGAGATTCACACAACATGTAGGCAGAGGATCCCCGGATATATGATGGATGGTAAGATTCCATTTCTCACCATCCTCACGATGAAATTCTGACTGTAATGTTACCACGGGAGATTTTTCTTTAGTATCCATTAACCCCCCGGCAAAACTATTCACAATCGCTGCTATAATGAGGGTTAACGTCAGCATAAGCAATACCCCAATTACCGGAGAAACTGCTGACTCTGATTTCATCAACATTCACCTACGATAACCTGCTGGTCATAAATCGTACTTTGAGATGGAATATAAATGAACCGAATGCGAATAGGATCACCATTACCCAAATCATCATAGCCCTCACCAAGAAATGCAGTTCTGGATTCGGTATTATTAATGATCATTCGGGATCCCCCAAGTAGAGAATAATTCCCAAAATGATTGGAACCATCCGACCCTTTTATTCCAGGACCTAATCCAGTCGGGTAAATCCCCGTGGCCCCATAGGTGGTATTACCCTGATTCGTTCCCCAGGATGTTATAATTTTTAGATCCTTTGTCGGAATTCCATCTCCTGCCGATAGAACCATCATGGTCATATTTAAATCAGGAGACCTACACGCTTCGGTCTGTAAAACCAATTGGGGCGGCTTGCTTTTTGTCTCTGACATTCCACCAACGTAACCGGATATTATCGCTGCAAGAATCACGGTGACAATAAGCATAAGCATTATTCCAATGACTGGAGAAACCGCTGGTTCTTTTATCTTTTTTTCATTTCCGACGGATTGGAAAAAACTTTGGAAAGGTGTCCCTCGAATTATTTTCCCATTGCTTACTCTATTATAGTTCATATCATATGTCCACGAAACAACCTCAATTATTTTGTATTAGATAAAAATAAATTTAATTGAGAGGACACAAAAAACCATTGATGAAAATTCCAGTTCTTCCAAAAATTGGGATTATCAGGGAAAAACTATTGATTCGTAGCTGAAAGATAACACGGCATGCACACCCGCTTTCCGTCA
>CAYWHV010000548.1:0-2077 GCA_964458045.1 uncultured Methanospirillum sp. | reverse complement strand
TCAGACATGGACTTTGTCTTCAGGTTGACAATGTCGGTCTTCTTCCTGACCGTTTCCACCGTGTCAGATGTTTCATTGACGGTATTTGCAGTCTGGCTGCTTGCAGAGGAGAGCTGGGATGTAACGGTCAGGATCTCGCTTGATGCAACTGACAGCACCGAAACTCCCTCAAAGAGTTCCTCAGTAATAAGTTTCATGAGCCGTGAGAGTTCGATACCGATGGTGTTCAGGGCATCACGATATGCAACAAATTCGCCAGCAACCGGGATCTTCTCATCAAACCGTGCCGTGAAGTCACCGGAAGCATAACAGCCGGCAAGACGCATGGCTTCATTAACCGGTTCTGTGATCGTCTCAAGAGTCTTATTAAATCCTGCAATAATTCTCCGGTATCCTCCACGGAATGCCTTCTCATCGCCACGTATGGAGAGATCTCCGGCCCGTGCGGCATCGGTCAGTTTAATAGTCTCTTTATGCAGGTGATCAAAGGATTCAACCAAGAGCTGCAGTGATGGGCGGATCTGGTCCAGTTCATCAACCGGCCCGGTAAATTCCTGGATGTATTCACCATTTGCAATCTTGACGATATTCCCCACAACATTTGTCTGCAGGTCGTCGGCAAATTCATCCATGGTGGTGGCCATGATACCGATCTCATCTTTTCTCCTGATATTCAGTCTGGCTGATAAATGACCATTTTTCAGTTCCTTGATCATGACAACAACCTGCTGCAGAGGTCCGGCAATTGACCGCCCGAAGAGGATGGCAATGACGGCACCGATTAATATTGACGCGATAACAATGGCAAGTATGGTATTTCTAATAGTATCAATCGGGCCATTAAAATCAGACATTTCCGCACGGGATACTATGTACCAGTCAAGCGGCTCAAAATAGGTATATGCATCAAGGACGGTTGTACCGTTTACCTGGTGGATGATTGCTCCTTCTTTCTTTTCCAGCATCTCCTGGACATAGCCCATCTCTGACCAGTCAGCCCCGTCCTGTGTCGGGTGGACAAGGACCATTCCCTTCCCGTCAAGAACATACATGTACCCGTTTTTGCCGACAACCGTGTCCCGGATACTTTTTTTCACGACATCAAGCGTCTGTTCTTCTTCAGTCCCGACAAATAAAACCCCGATGACTGTTCCGTTCCGGTCCTTGATTGGCTCATATGCGGTCACATAATTGACCCCAAACAGGTCACGTCTGCCATAATAGGTCACGCCCTGCAGTACGGCAACTTCATAGACATTATCGGTCAGGTGAGTCCCGACTGCACGCTCTCCGTCGGTTCCTTTGACATTGGTGGATATTCTTACCGCATATGTGTTATTGAAGACCTGAAAGACCGTTGCCGCCCCGCCCACAAGGTCTCTGACCCCATCGACAATTTCGAAATTTCCATTGACAACAAATGGTTTTCCGTTTTTGTCGATAAGGGTCAGATTTTTGTTGATAATCTCGGGTGTGCCTTTTGCGTAAAAGTTCTGTCGTAACACATTCAGGTCACTGTTTACCTTATTCCTGGTAAGTTTGTAGACATCATTGGTCCACCCTTTCATATCCTGGACCTGTGTTTCAAGCAGGGTTTCAATCTGCTCGTTAATTACATTGACAGAACTTGAATACGATACAAGTCCCAGAAGCAATGTGGGGATAATTGCCAGAAATAATGATATAACAAGAATTTTTGTTCCAACTTTCATATCTGAAAAAAACTGGATCATACTGTCTCCTCCATCCGGTGGACTGGTTCATGATCTGTGCTGTACCCTCCAGGTGTCGAGTAGAGATTGCCCGTGATGGGATCTATGTCAGGTTTCCGTATCATCGATTATCATCCTGGGATCTGTCAATAATACCTGTACATTCAGTACATAAAGGGAATCTATAGTTCCGCAGATATAGTTCTGCCATTCTGTCTTCTCTCTCCAGGCTGTCCGGACAATATCTCCGGTCTTGAGCGTGCCGATACCGGTGATCTGATCAGCCAGAAGACCGAAGGTAATATTTCCGTCGGTAAGCACAATGACCCGGTTCAGATCAGTCAGTCCTTTCTCAGGGATGGAGA
>CAYWHV010000547.1:0-2086 GCA_964458045.1 uncultured Methanospirillum sp. | reverse complement strand
TACTAAGACTCAGGAACTAAACTTATCTATTGGGGAACATTTGCGTTGGAATGCTTTTCATTTTATACATGGTTGGACCACTCTTCCAATGGATGAGATTCATGGAAATACAAAGGATGAAAAGTACAAAAACCGGAAAAATACAGCGTTGAGGATTCATTCTTGCTTGATAAGCTGGGAAGGCTTAGTTTTATTAAAGCAAATCATTGGAAGAGATATGCAGATCGCTGATACTGACTCAGTGAAGCATTTGTATGACTTCATCAACTATCATTCTTATGAGAAAAAAATATGAATAAAGTGAGCAAGATATCCATTGACCCAACTATTACAGAAATTCTTGAAACCCTTGCGTGCAATGTTCACAACCAGTGGATGAAAGGTCGCCTGGAAGCAGGTTGGAAATTGGGTTCGAAACGGGATGATGAAAAGAAGGAACATCCGTCTCTTATTCCGTATGAAGAATTGCCTGAAACAGAAAAGGAGTATGATAGACAAACCGTGTTGACAACGATTAATGGTCTGTTGGAAAATGGCTTTGAAATACGAAAGAAAAACAAATAAATCAGTATCTTTATACGATAATAAAGAGCCATTATATTACTATTTGTCAAAATGACTGATAAAGAGATAGTTCAAGGATTAATTGCCCGTGATAACGAGATTACCAGGCAATTTTTCTTTGTTAAATGCCGGCCGCTTTTTCGGTATATTATTAGCTTTGTCTTCCCATATGAAGTGGATTATGATGAGTTTGTAAACGAACTGTATCAGGAGCTGATGAAGGATGATGCGCGGAAGCTTAGGAGTTTTCAATACCGAAGTTCGTTGTTGACCTGGTTGAAAACGGTTGCTATCCGTTATTCTATTTTCAAGAGGGATGAAATGATAGATAATTCGAGTAAAGAGTCTCTATATGAAGGAGATAATGAATTGTCGAATGAATCGGTCGACCGACAGTCTGCAATAATGGATATGGAACGATTGTTTTCACTGATGGACAATAGACGGTACGTTTTTGTTATTCAAAAATTGATGCTTGATGATGTACAGCCTGAACGGCTGGCAGAAGAATTGTGCATCACTACTGAGAATTTATACAACATAAAAAAACGGGCAATGGCTGCGTTAACGCTAATTGCTCTTAATGACATCAAGAAATAGAAAGACTATGAAGAAAAATTATATTTCTGATGAGTTACTGGCTGCCTATTTAGAAGGGAAAACAACACCGGAAGAAACCACTCAAGTGTTGCGCGCCTTGTAGCATGACGAACAATTAAGAGAGCTTATTATCACGGCTGAACGTGTGGACTGCCTGCTGGATAATGCTGAAACAGAATACGAGCTATTACCTATGGAGCAATTGGCTGCAAAGGAAAAAGACAACCTGTGTGATATTCAGTGTGAAGAATATATTCTAAGTAAACTGGGAATTGCTTTTAATAGTAAGAAGATATCTGAAGAAGCCATATTTAACAAGTGGCTGAAAGACAAGGGTACGCCGCTATACAACGTTGGCCGATTATTGGAGCAGCAGGGATTATCTGTGGTGAGACGTTACAACGCAGTATCAAATGACCCGAAAATCGCATTGGAAAAGCAATTGAATATCATTGTGGTGGTAAACGCAGAAAAGTTGGAATCAGTTTCAACAATAGGGACTGTTTCAGTTTCAGTGGATGCTCACCCGAATATTGCATATCATTCCTTGATTCTAATTGATTTCAATCCTAACGATGAAACCGTCACCGTTTTCGATCCTGCAACGTCAAATACAATGGATAGTTATTCTGTTGCTTCTTTTTTTGCAGCCTGGAGCGATGCCCAAAATTATATGGTGTGCGCATCATTGAAAGAGTCCAATGAAAATTATGAGCCTCATCCCATTGATTTGGCAGACGTTGACTTGACCGATGACCTACTCGAACTTCGGGAAGCCATTGCCGAACATGCCCACGATGTATGGGCTGCTGCCCGCATCAAGGAGGGTTGGACTTATGGCCCGATACGCGACGATTATAGTAAGGAGAGTCCTGATTTAGTTCCATATTCAGACCTGCCTGATTCTGAAAAGCAGTATGAT
>CAYWHV010000546.1:0-2088 GCA_964458045.1 uncultured Methanospirillum sp. | reverse complement strand
ATCGATATCTATACCATCTCAACCCATTCCCGGGACTTTTCCCCTGAAGAACTGCGTGAGATTGGTTCTCATCTCATAAACCCGGTGGTGCAGACATATACCGTTGATACGGCCACGATTGCACACTTTGACACGGCTATTGAAGTCGGGTTTCTCCCAGGTGTAACCGATAATGTGGGCACAACTGCACGCCAGACCATTGAAGACTTTACCAAAAGAAAATTTGAGGCAGGAGAAGCGGTATACTCATCACAGCTATACTTCATCTGTGGAAGGCTTACACCAGAGGCTACCGAAAACCTTGCCGCTACACTTGCCAATCCACTGATCAACCGGGTTCACATAAAAACGAGGACAGAGTATGGCACAAAAGGGATGGATCTTGTTGTCCCGCTTGTCAACCTGCACGAACTTCCAACCGCTGAACCGGTTAATCTTGATGTGGATGATCAGGAACTTATCAGAATCGGTAAGGAGGGTATCACCGACCCGGAGACAGGCCAGAGAAGAGGCCCGCTTGCACTCGAGCTGGCACAGATGCATGCAATCCGTGACTACTTTACATCACAGGGGAGAAGACCGACAGATATTGAGATAGAGTCACTGGCCCAGACATGGAGTGAGCATTGTAAACATACGATATTTGCCTCACCGATGGACGATGATATGCCAAAGGGCCTGTATAAGACCTGCATCCAGGCGGCTACCAATGCCATCCGGGCACAAAAGGGCGACAAGGACATCTGCCTGAGTGTCTTTTCCGACAATTCAGGGGGGATCATCTTTGACGATCACTATCTTGTCACCCATAAGGTTGAGACTCATAACTCCCCGTCTGCACTTGATCCCTTTGGCGGGGCCCTCACCGGCATCGTGGGAGTAAACCGGGACACTATCGGATTTGGCCTTGGATCAAAACCCTGTATCAACATCTATGGGTTCTGTGTCGGAGACCCGGAGAGTAATCCAACCCTCTATCGTGGGAAAAATAAGTCAAATCCAATCCTCTCCCCACGACGTATTCTTGACGGGGTTGTGTCTGGTGTCGGCGTTGGCGGGAACTGTTCCGGTATCCCGACCCCCCAGGGATTTGTCTGGTTTGATGACCGGTATGTTGGAAAACCCCTGGTCTTTGCCGGGACTGTCGGCATAATGCCACGAAGTGACGGGACGCGGAACCTCTATGAAAAACAGGCACGGCCGGGAGACCATATTGTCATGATTGGCGGCCGGGTCGGAAAAGACGGGATTCATGGGGCAACATTCTCTTCAGAAGCACTGGACCCGGGAAGTCCGGTCACTGCCGTACAGATTGGAGATCCCATCACCCAGAAGAAATTATCGGACGTTATCGTCAAGGAAGCCCGGGACCGGGGGCTGTATACCAGTATCACAGACAACGGTGCAGGTGGAATCTCCTGTTCGGTTGCAGAGATGGCAAAGGAGTGCAACGGATGTCATGTCTATCTTGATAAAGTCCCTCTCAAGTATCCGGGTATGGCACCCTGGGAGATCTGGATCTCTGAATCACAGGAACGCATGACGCTTGCAATTCCACCAGAGAAACTGTATGAGTTCATGGACCTTCTGGCCAGTCGTGAGGTAGAAGCCACGGTTATCGGAACATTCACCGAAACCGGCCGATGTGTGGTGGAATTTCATGGAACTGTCGTGATGGATATCGAACTCTCTTTCCTGCATGATGGTCTCCCGGTAAAACTACTGAAGACGAAAGCACCAGCTCTTGTTCAATCAGACCCGATGCCACCATGCCCCGAACATCTGGATAAGACGCTGAAGGAGATGCTTGCAAGAAAGAATATCTGTTCTAAGGAGTTCATCTCCATCCAATATGACCATACGGTGCAGGCAGGGCATGTGCTCGGTCCGGTTCAGGGAGCGGGACGAGTTCAGGGAATGGCAACCCTTACAAAAGTTGTTCCAGGGTCAAAGAAAGGAGTCGGTCTTTCACAGGGTATCTTCCCATCCTACTCCGAGATTGATTCCTACCGGATGGCGATTGCATGTATTGACACCGCAATCCGGGGTCTTATCGCTCTTGGTATTCCGCTTGATGCGATAGCCATC